>CAXTDA010000001.1:0-65591 GCA_964242935.1 uncultured Burkholderiaceae bacterium
GTGGTCACGCCATTGACGGCATACGACATGGCCGTCACCGCGATGCGCAGGATGCCGTCGGCGGCTTCGATCGACCCGAGTTGCAACGGCCCGGCGATCCGGGACCGCATCGCAGCCTCCGCGGCCGCCAGGTCCAGCTTCATCGTTCCCCCGAGGAAGTGCTCGGGATCGAGCCGTCCGAGCAGCAGGTTCGCGTCGGTCACCGTGGGCTCCGTTCCACCCTGCGCGTACGCGACCGGTCCAGGGAACGGGCCGGCGCTGCGCGGCCCCCCCCGCAGCGCGTTGCCTTCGACGATCTGCGCGATGCTGCCGCCGCCGGTGCCGACCTCGAAGATGTCGATCATCGGAATCTGGATCGGCAACGCGCGCTCGTAGGCGCCGATCAACGCGCTGCCGGTCGTCAGCGGCAAGCCGTCGAGGATGACGCCGGCCTTGGCGGTCGTCCCGCCCATGTCGAAGGCGATGGCGTCGGATAGCCCGATCTGTGCGCAGATCGCCTGCGCGCCGATGACGCCCGCGGCCGGGCCCGATTCGAGCATGCGCACGCAGTCGCGGCGCGCATCGGCGACCGGAAACAGTCCGCCGGTGGACTGCACTGCATAGAAGGCACCCGGAAAATGCTTGTGCCGCAGATGCGCTTCGAGTTCGCCCAGGTAGCCCTGCACGCGCGGCCCGACATAGGCGTTCGCCGCCACGGTCGATGCGCGCTCGAACTCGCGGTATTCCTGCGTCAGCTCGTGCGAGGCGCTGACGAACGCCTCGGGGACCTGCTCCTGAACGATCTCCTTGACGCGCTTTTCGTGCGCCGGGTTGCGATACGAATGAAGCAGCAGGATGGCGACCGCCTCGACTTCGCGGTCTCGCAGCGAACGGGCCAGCAACCGGACCGCCTCCTCATCGAGCGGACGATGCGCGCCGCCATCGGCCCGCAGACGTTCGGGCACCTCGAAGCGCAGCGAGCGCTGCACGAGGGGTCGGTGCTTGTCGAAGAACAGGTTGTAGGCATCGGGCCGGTTGATGCGGCCGATCTCGTAGATGTCGCGGAACCCCTCGGTGATCAGCAGCGCCGTCCGCGCGCCGGTGCGCTCGAGCAGCGTGTTGATGACGATCGTCGATCCATGCAGGAACAGGAAGGCGTCGCCGAATTCGACGCCTGCGCCTTCGACCGTGTCCTGGATGCCGCGCACCAGCGCGTCGTGGGTGGTCAACGCCTTGCCGAAGGCGAGCAGGTCGCCCCGCTCGTCGAACGCGGCGAGGTCGGTGAAGGTGCCGCCGATATCGACGGCGATGCGCAGGGTCGGACGGGCCGGCGCTTCGGGACGATTCATGAACGCGCTTTCAGAGTCGCCTTCGCGATTGCCCGCAGGCCGTCCCGTCGCGTCACCGTGCGATCTCGTCCAGCGGACGGCCCCGGGTTTCGATGGCGAAGAAGAAAACCGTCGCCGCGCCGACCAGCGCTGCCGTCCCGAGGAAGAGGAAGACCGATCCGACGCCGGCATCCCGGAGCAGGATGCCGACGATGACCGGGCCGACGATCGACGCGATCCGCAGCCAGGCGCTGGCGAATCCGGCGCCCACCCCGCGGATGCGCGTCGGGTAGATCTCCGGTGCGTAGACATAGATGCCCGGCAGGAGGATCGAGATGAAGTAGATGCTGACCGCGGAGTACTTCACGACATCCAGCGCGACGAGACCGGCGGCGAAGTGCCAGAGCCCGATCAGCGGGAGCGCCCCGCCGACGAACGCCAGGAGGAAGAGCTTGCGGCGCCCGAGGTAATCGATCAGCAGCAGACCCGTCACCGCGCCCAACAGCGACATCACGTTGCTCACCGCGCCGTAGGTCAGCGCCTGCTGCATCGGCAGCTTGAAGACCGTGCGGTAGAGCGTCGGCATCCACGCGAGGATTCCGTAACCGGTGATCGAGATGCAGAACGCCATCAGCCACACCGACAGCGTGCGGCTGACGAACTGCGGCGCCATCAGGGCCTTCAGTCCCCGCCCCGCTTCGGCCCCCGTGATCGGCGCGACCACCGGCACCGGCACCGGCAAGGACTGGCGCCGGCGGGCCACGTGCTCGTCCTCGATCGCGGTGACGATCCGGTCGGCCTCGTCGATGCGGCCGCGACTGGCCAGCCAGCGCGGCGACTCCGGCAGCACGCGCCTCAGGACCATCGCCAGCAACACCGGCAATCCGCCGACGATGTACATCGACTGCCATCCGAGACGGGGAATCATCCAGATGGCGACGAGGGCGGTGACCGCGGTCGCCAGCGCGAAGAGCGCCTGGATCACGAAGACCAGCCGTCCGCGGAGCCGGGCCGGGCAGATCTCGTTGATGTAGGTGGCCGCCGTCGGCGATTCGCCGCCGAGCCCGATCCCCTGGACGAAGCGCATCGTCATGAACGAGCTCACGTTCCAGGCCGCCGCGCTGGCGAGACTCATCACGGAGAGGATCCATACCGCCGCGGTGACCATCCGCAGACGGCCCCAGCGTTCGGCTGCCCACCCCATGCCGATCGAGCCGATGGTCTGGCCGGCGTAGCCGATGGCGATGACCAACCCCGCGTCGGCCGGGCTCATTCCCCAGGCGGTGATCAGCACCGGCAGGACGAAGGCGATCGCCAGCGCGTCGAACGCATCGAAGAAGTGAGCCAGCCCCACCATCGACAGGGCCCGACGATGGAAGGGCGTGAAGGGCAGCCGTTCGATGCGTGCCGAGATCGATTCGCTGGTGGGCGCCTCGCGATGCAGGGTCTCGGCCATCGTCGTCGTCGTCACGGATCGATCCTCGGCTTGCGGTCAGGAGGCAAGTACGGCCGGCCATACCGTACGTCGCGCAAGCCGGGGAGTCGCCAACTCAGAAGGGAACCTTCGTCTGAAGCCAGATGCGAGTTCCTTCGGCCCGGTTCTTCACCTTGAATTCACTTTGCACCTTGAAGAGCAACGTGAACTTGTCGTTGAAGCTGTAGCCGATATAAGGGCCCAAAGCGTTCGTGCTGCCGCGGTTGCCGTCGCCGTTGATCAATGCGCCGAGCTGGCGATCGTTCGTCGTCTGGCGATAGATGTAGCCATTCAGACCGGTAATGACGTCCTCGAAGATTCGATACCCGAGACTGAATTCGGTGCTGAATTCGTTGCCCGATCGGTACGCCGTATGCAGGTTCTTGCCGTTGATCGCGTAGCGCAACTTGATATCGAATTGCATCTTCTTGTCGGGAAAATAAGTGAGCGCATAGACCGGGGCGATCTGGTAGTAATGGCGGCCGATATTCACGTTGGCGGGAACGCCATTGTTGAGGTTATAGGTCCCGAGGGGCAAAAACGTCTCGATCGCGGCGCTCTGGTGGATGGAGCCGTTATGCCAGCCGAGAACGATGGGGGCGAACAGCGGATCGCTGATGCCGGTGGAGGACCCGCTGCGGTCCAATGGGGACAGAGGCGACGGCCTGGCGATTCCCAGGTGAACATTAACGGTCGGAATCGCGATGACGAACCGGGTTCCGACATCGGCTCCGAAGAGCTTGAACCCGGACCAGACGTAGTCGAACTTCGACGAGACGACGTCGCTGCGTGTCTTGAAGTACGCGAGGCGCTGGTTGGTGTTGCCGGAATTGTCCTCGTTGCGCGTCGACTCGTAGTGCGAGTAATAGCTGAACATGTGGAATCCTGGCGCTTGCAGGAACCCCGGGAAATTCGTCTCCACGCCGAGCGCGTACGAGTTGCCGCCACCCTCGGTCGCCAGACTCTCGGCCGAGAACATGACCAGAGAGAGTGCAGCGAGACGCATCAGGCGTTTGGTATCGGTCATTGCAGGTCTCCGTTGTTGAATCGAGCCAGGTTCTTTCGATCGGCCTGCGCACTCTTGTCGAGCCGCCGCTTTAATCGCTGCCAATCGTGCCGCCCCCGCTGCGCCGAGACCAACGAATGAACGTGATAGACCCTATCGACCGTTGAAATGTGCGGAGCCCCGATCCGCCGTCTTCGTGGACCGGCACGCTGCGAGCGCAGGATTCGCAATTCGCATTCGCCTCATCATCAACCTCCATTGGACCGCGCCGCCCCGGTTGCCTAGCATCCGCAAACCTTGACGCCGCGCCCCGACGTTGCGTTCGCCAGGTTCTTCGCAGCGCCGCAGTCACGGCGAATGGATCGGGCGGCACGGGTCAACGACACGGGAGGTGCGGCATGAACGATTCGAGAACGAGCGACGCGGCAGTCGCAAGCGCAGGCCCGTTCCGGGTCGCTGCGCTGATTCTTGGGGTGGCCTCGGTGCTGAGCGCCGCAGTGCCGCTAGCGGCCCGGGCCGCGGACGTCCTGCGAGCGTCGCCCCTCGGCCCGCCGGGGCATCTCCTGAACAGCAAGGTCCTCGCGGGATGGGCCGAGGCCGTCAGTCAGGCGACCGGCGGCCGGGTCAAGATCGAGATCCTTCCGCAGGCCGTTGCGCCGCCTGCCCAGTTGCTCGGCGCGATCCGCGACGGCGCGGCCGACGTGTCGATCATGTCCAACGGTGCGTCGGCGACGCCGTTGCCGGCCAACGGCCTGGTCGAGTTCGCGGGCCAGACGCCGAGCGCCGAACGCGCTTCGGTCGCCTACCAGCATGTCGTGAAGCGCTATCCGTTGCTGACGGAGGAATTCGCCGGCGTCGAGGTCCTGTCGGTCTTCACGCACGGCCCCGGAGCGATGTTGCTTTCCGAATCGACGCCGCTCGCGACCGGCGCCCTGCAGGCGACGACGCTGCACGCCGGCAGCAGCGGGGCGGCGGCCGCGGCGCGCGCGGTCGGCGCGAAGGTCGTGATGGCGCCCGGACCCGGCGCGAAAGCGCTGCTCGTCGAACGACGGGCGAACGGGACCATCACGGCCCTCGAGACGCTCGACGGCTTCGGCCTCGCGTCGAACGTCAAGGAGGTCGTGCTGATGCCGGGCGGCTTCTACTGCGCCGGCTTCAGCCTGATTGCGAACAGCGCGCGCTGGGCGGCGCTCGCCCCCGCCGACCGGGCTGCCATCGCCGGCGTTTCGGGCGAGGTGCTCGCGCGCTCGGCCGGTCGGGCCTGGGACACCGCCGACAACGAGGCGCTGCGCTCGGCGAAGGCCGGCGGCATCGCCGTGGTCGATGCGCCTCCATCGCTCGTACAGCGCGTGGAGTCCGCGAGCCTCGCGAGTGAGCAGACCTGGGCGGGCACCATGCCGCCCGATGCCCGCAACGCGCTCGCGGCGTATCGCGACGAGCTCGGGAGAACCTCTTCGGCGGCCGCGGCCCGCTGACCACGCCGCTCCCCGGGAGCCGGCCTGTATTGTCCGGAACCCGGGTCAAGACATTTCGGACCCTGGATCGTTGCCTTCGGAAGGCAACACCCCGCATTCCTCAGGAGACACAAAATGAAGACCCTCTTTCGCAGCCTCGCGGTCTGCGCACTGTCGTGCGCATTGTCGTCCGCGGAGGCCGCTGACAAGATCCGGATCGGCTTCCTCGCCACCGTCTCCGGCGGCCCGACCAGCGGCGTCTCGAAGGAGATACGGGCTGGCTTCGACCTCGCGTTGAGCGGACTCGGCGGGAAGATCGGCGGCGTCCCGGTCGAAGTCTTCACCGGCGACGACCAGGGAAGCGCCGATGTCGGCAAGCAGGTATTCGACCGCATGGTCAAACGCGACCGCATCGACATCGTGACCGGCGTCGTCGCATCCGGCGTGATCTACGCGGTCGCGCCGCTCGCCGCGCAGCAGCAGGTGTTCTTCTTCAACTCGAACGTGGGGCCGCGCGATTTCGTCGCCGACAAGTGCAACGCGTTCTACTTCAACACCGGCTGGCACATCGAGAGCGTCAACGAGGCGATGGGCAAGTATCTCGCGTCGCTGGGCCTGAAAAAGGTCTTCGTGCTGGCCGCCGGCGTGCCGGTCGGCCGCGAGCACATCGACGCGTTCAAGCGGACCTATGGATCCCCCCTCGCCGGCGAGATCTATTACAAGCCGCAGACGCTCGACTTCAGCGCCGAGCTCGCCCAGATCCGGGCGGCGCAGCCGGACGCCGTGTATGCCTTCGCGTTCGGCCCGCTGGCCGTGAACTTCGTCAAGCAATACGCGCAGGCGGGCCTGAAGAACATTCCGCTGTTCGGACCGGCGCCCCTGGCCGACGACGACGCGATCGCGGCCGGCGGCGACGCGATGGCCGGCGTGATCACCGGCGGCCATTGGAACGCCGACCTGTCGACGCCTGCCAACAAAGCCTTCGTGGCCGAGTTCACCAAGCAGAATGGTCACCCGCCCACGCTGTACAACGAACAGGGTTACACGACCGTGCTCGTGCTCGATGCGGCGGTCAAGTCCATCAACGGAAAGATCGAGGACAAGCAGGCGTTCCGCAAGGCGATCGAGACCGTCAGCATCGAAGTGCCGCGCGGCCCGATCAAGTTCAACGTCGACCATAGCCCGACCCAGAACATCTACTTGCGCGAGGTGGCCAGGAACGACAAGGGCGCGCTTGCGAACCGCATGCAGAAGACGATCGCCGCGAACCAGGCCACGCGCGGCGCGTCCGACTGCAGCATGTGACCCGCGAGGCGAATCGATGTCCGCTTTCCTGATCGAGCAGTTGCTCAACAGTCTGCAGCTCGGACTGATGCTGTTCCTGCTCGCGTCGGGGTTGACGCTGATCTTCGGGATCATGAACCTGATCAACCTCGCGCACGGCTCGCTGTACATGATCGGCGGCTTCCTCGCGGTCGCGTTCATGCGGTTGACCGGGTCGTTCGCGGTGGCCCTGCCACTGGCCGTGCTGGGAACCGCGGCGATCGCGCTCTGCCTCGAGACGACGCTGCTGCATCGCTTCTACGGGCGGTCGCATCTTCGGCAGGTGCTGGTGACCTTCGGCCTGATCCTGATCGCCAACGACACGATGCGATTCTTCTTCGGACCCAACGCGGTGATGCTCGACGTGCCGCCCGGCCTCGCGCACCCGGTGCAGCTCTACGAAGGCTTCTCCTACTCGGCCTATCGTCTGCTGGTGATCGGCGTCGGGCTCGCCACCGCGGCGTTCCTGACGGTCCTCATCACCCGCACGAAGCTCGGCATGTGGATCCGCGCCGGCGCATCCGACCGCGACATGGCGCGCGCGATGGGCGTCGACATCAAGCGCATCTTCAGCCTCGTGTTCGCCCTCGGCGCGGCGCTCTGCGGGCTGGCCGGCGCGCTGCTCGGTCCGCTGTTGTCGGTGCAGGTCGGCATGGGCGAAAGCATCATCATCCTGGCGTTCGTCGTCGTCGTCATCGGCGGCAGCGGATCGGTCAAGGGCGCCTTCCTCGGTGCGCTCGCGATCGGGTTCCTCGACACCTTCGGTCGCTCGTACCTCCCGGTCTGGATGCGGGCCAACTGGCCGTCATTCTCACCGGACACGATGGCACCGGCGATCGCCGCGATTCTCACTTATGTGCTGATGGTGGCGATCCTCCTATGGCGTCCTCAAGGTCTGTTCCGTACCGCATGACGATGACCAGCGCCGATCCGCTCGACACGCCCGCCACGACGTCCCGCGTCGATATCCGGCGTCGCCTGCCGACCCTGCGGCAAGCTCTCGCCGTCGCGGCGACCCTCGTGGCAGTCGCGTTCCCGACCTTCGCCGACGCGACCGGCCATGCGTTCTATATCGGCTTCTGGACCCGCGTGATGATCTTCGTGATCGCGGTCAGCAGCCTGAACCTGCTGGTCGGCTACGCCGGCCTGGTCAGCTTCGGTCACGCGGCGTACTTCGGGCTCGGGGCTTACGCGATCGCGATGCTCACCGTGTGGAGCGGCAAGGGGACGCCCGGGTGGTTCACCAGCGCGTGGATCGCATGGCCGTTCGCGATGCTGTGCAGTGCCCTGCTCGCGCTGGTCGTCGGCTCGATCGCGCTCAGGACGCGACAGGTCTACTTCATCATGATCACGCTCGCGTTCGGCCAGATGGTCTATTACCTGTTCATCGGGATGAGCACGTTCGGCAGCGACAACGGCATGGCGCTGCCGCGACGCTCGTCGATCGGCCTCGGCCTCGACCTGGCCAACGACAACACGTTCTACTACGTCGTGCTCGGGCTGCTGCTCGCCACGCTCGCCGCCATCCGCTCGATCGTCCGCTCGCGCTTCGGGGTCGTGATCCAGGCGATCAGCGAGAACGAAGGCCGCATGTCGGCGATCGGGGTGCCGGTCTTCAGATACAAGCTGGCCTGCTTCGTCATCGCCGCTGCGATCGCGGGACTCGCCGGCGCGCTGCTCGCCAACCAGAACAGCTACGTCAGCCCCGGGCTGCTCGACTGGACCAAGTCCGGAAGCCTGCTGGTCATGGTGATCCTCGGCGGTGCCGGCTATCTCACCGGCGGCCTCTACGGCGCCGTGGTGATGCTGGTCTTCGAGGAAGCGCTGTCGGACCACACCGAGTACTGGCAGTTCTTCGTCGGCGTCGGAATCATCGCGGTGGTCTCGTTCGGGAACGACGGCATCGCGAGCCTGCTGCATCGTCGGCGCAAGCCCGGGCGGATCTCGTCGTGAGCGCGCCCGCGCTGCAGGTCAGCAAGCTGGTCAAGCGCTACGGCGGCATCCTCGCGACCGACCATGTCGACCTGTCTGTGGACGCGCACGAGATCCATGCGCTGATCGGCCCCAACGGCGCAGGCAAGACGACGCTGGTCCACCAGCTCGCCGGGAGCCTCGCGTCGGACGGCGGAACGATCACGTTCCAGGGTGCCGACGTCTCGAGGATGCCGATGTACCGCAGGGTCCTGGCCGGGATCAGCCGATCGCATCAGATCACCAACGTCTTCGGCCGCTACACGGTGATGCACAACATGCTGCTCGCGGTGCTCGCCCGGAGCGGATCGAGTTTCCGCTTCGGCGGCTCGCCGTTCGAAGAACCCGCCTTGTTCGCGGAGGCGGATGAAATCCTGACGACAGTCGGCCTGATCGGCAAGGACGAGGTCGTCGCAGCGTCGCTGTCCCACGGCGAGCAGCGCAAGCTCGAGGTCGCGCTCGCCCTCGGCAGCCGGCCGAGCCTGCTCCTGCTCGACGAACCGCTCGCGGGCATGGGGCCGGCCGAAGCCGACGAGATGGTCGCGCTGATCGAGCGGCTGAAGGCGCAGACGACGATCGTGCTGGTCGAGCACGACATGGGCGCCGTGTTCCGCCTCGCCGACCGCATCACCGTGCTGGTGTACGGCAAGGTCATTGCGACCGATGCGCCGCAGGCGATCCGTTCTTCGGCCGTCGTCCGCAGCGCCTATCTCGGCGACGAGGTGGCCGCTTGACGCCGCTGCTCGAACTCGAATCGGTCACGGCGTCGTACGGACCGAGCCAGGTGCTGTTCGACATGAACCTGGAGATCCATCCGGGCGAGGTCGCCACGCTGATCGGCCGCAACGGGATGGGCAAGACCACGACCGTGCGCGGCATCATGGGGTTGACCCCGGCGAACGGCGGCGAGATCCGCCTCGACGGCGTGGCGATCCAGCGCTGGAGCCCCGAGCGGATCGCGGCCGCGGGCATCGCGCTGGTACCCGAAGGCCGACGCATCTTCCCCAACCTGACCATCCGCGAGAACCTCGAGGCGTTCGCTCGACCGTCGCCGTTCGGATGGACCCTCGACCGCGTCTGGCAACAGTTTCCATCGCTCGCCGCGCGCCGCTCGAACTTCGGCAACCAGCTTTCCGGTGGCGAGCAGCAGATGCTGGCGATCGGGCGTGCGCTGCTGCGCAACGGCCGGCTGCTCGTCATCGACGAGGCGACCGAGGGGCTGGCGCCGCTGATCCGGCAGGAGATCTGGGACTGCCTGCGGCGGATCAAGAGCGAGGGACTCGCGATCCTCCTGATCGACAAGCACCTCGCGCCGTTGCTCGAGGTCGGCGATCGACACCACGTGATCGATCGCGGCCGCGTCGTGTGGCGCGGCGATTCGGCGGCGCTGAGCCGGGCCACCGACGTCTGGGAGCGCTACGTCGGCGTGTAGTTGTTCCCCTAACGGACCGGACCGGTACAGCAAGGCCGCTAGATCGTCTGCCCACCCGAGACTTCGATGCGCTGGCCGGTGACCCATCGGTTGTCCGCCCCCAGCAAGCTCGCGATCATCGGCCCGATGTCGTCGGGTACGCCGACCCGGCCCAACGCCGTCATCTCGGCAAACTGCTTGTTGAGCTCGGCCATGTCGCGAACGGCGCCGCCGAGGAAGTCGGTCTCGATGGCCCCGGGCGCCACCGTATTGACGGCGATGCCTCGACTGCCGAGTTCCCTGGCCATGTAGACCGTCAGGGTCTCGACGGCGCCCTTGGCGGTGGAATAGGCCGAGAAGCCTGGGAAGCTGACGCGAGTGAGCCCCGTCGAAAGGTTCACGATGCGGCCGCCGTCGGCGAGCAAAGGCAACAGCGCCTGTGTGAGGAAGAAGACGCCCTTCACATGGACATCGAACAAGGCATCGAACTGCGCCTCGCTCGTCTCTGCGAAAGACGCCAGCTCGCCGTGGCCCGCGTTGTTGACGAGATGATCGAAGGTGTCGCGATTCCATGTCTTCTCCAGCGCGGTGCGCACGTTCTCCACGAAAGGCGCGAGTGCCGGGACGTTGCCGACTTCCAGTTGCAACGCGACGGCTTTCCGGCCAGAGGCTGCGATCTGCCGGACCACTTCGTGCGCTTCGGCTGCGCCGCCGCGGTAAGTGACGATGACGTCGCCGCCGTGGCGCGCGATGCTCAATGCGGTGTTGCGGCCGAGGCCGCGGCTGGCGCCCGTGACGATGGTGATCGGGGTCATTTCGGATCCATTTCGAGTGTTTGTCGAGAGGTCCAGTGTCTGGCGACCGCCTGGCGGCTGGTTGCCAGTTCCTCGGATTTTCTTGCTCGTTTCTACGATCCCGTTGCCTGTCATCGCGTCCGAGACATCGGTGCAGCGGGGATGACTGCCCGATGCCGGTTGCACGATCGGCCGGCGATGCTTACTGTGGCGCCATGTCAGAAACGCTGCTTACGGTCGTTCGTCGCCACGCCGACGCGCACGCCGATCCGCACGGCATCGCCGTCACCTCGATCCCTGGCTTGACCACGCTCCGCTCGGTGGCCCCGACGGAGTTGCAATACGCGATCTCGAAGCCGCTCGTCGCGCTCGTCCTGCAAGGCAGCAAGCGGGTGATGACGGGAGATCGGACGTTCGAGTTCACAGCGGGCGACTCGTTGTTGATCGCGGCAGACGTGCCCACCGTGAGCCAGATCACGCGTGCCGACGTCGCCTTCCCGTACTACGCGCTGGTCGTCGATCTGAATCCTGCCGTGATCGAGGGCCTGGCTGCGGAGATCGACCTCGGCGCGGGCGATCGCGGCATCCCGGTCCGCGTCGACCGCACCGAGGCGGAAGTCGCGGATGCGGCATTGCGGCTGATGCGGCTGCTGGACCGTCCTGCCGCCGTGCCGATCCTCGAGGCACAGCTGACGCGCGAAATGCACTACTGGCTTCTCGCCGGGCGGCATGGACCCGCGATCCGTCACCTGGGCAACGCGGAAGGCGATGCCCAACGTGTGGCACGTGCCGTCGCCGTCATCCGGGCCGACTATGCCAAGCCGCTGCGCTCCGAACAGCTGGCCAGAGTGGCGGGCATGAGCCCGTCCACGTTCCATCTTCACTTCCGCACCGTGACGTCGTTGTCGCCGCTTCAATTCCAGAAGCAGTTGAGACTGATCGAAGCGAGGCGAATGATGCTGTCACAGGGCGCGTCGGCCTCCAGGGCGGCGTACGCGGTCGGCTACGAGAGCGTGCCGCAGTTCACCCGGGAATACGGGCGCATGTTCGGCGCCTCGCCGGTTCGCGACACCAAGCTCGCGAAGACCCGCGTGTACGCCGCGGCGTGAAATGGCCGAGGGACACGAACGGTTTCAGGAATTGTCACTCTCTCGACCGCTTCAGATCCGTGGATACCGTCAGGCGCCCCGCGGGATGAACGCTGACCGAGAGTTCGAAGGCCTCGTTGTTCGCATCGAGATAGCGGCGCACGATCTTGAGGGCCGGTGAGCCCGCTTCTGCTCTCAGTGCCTCGGCCATCGACTCCGGCACCGGGATCGCATCGATGAACTGCTTGATGCGAGCGATGCGGCGGCCGTGGCGGGCCTCGATCAGCGAACTCACCAGCAGGTTGGGGGATTGCCGCGCGCTTTCCGCGACATCGGCGTAGGCAGGGTCGATGTAGACATCGAGCCACGCCACGGGGCGCTTGCGGTTGTCGCTGTCGAAGCGAAGGCTCGACATTCGCAGCCAGCGGCTCCCGCCAGCGCAGCCCAGTTCTTCGGCCAGCGCCAGGTCGACCACGACCGGCTCGATGCTCTGGACCGCGCGATAGTTGGTCGCGCCGAACAAAACCAGATCCTCGACCGACGAGACGGACTGGACGAAGCCGGAAGTCGATCGCGAGGCTTCGACCCTGGAGCCGACGTTCTTCTTGCGCGAGATGAGCCCCTGCTCCTGGAGCTCCGAGAGCGCCAGGCGCACCGCGTACCGACTCGTGGCGTACTGGTCGCAAAGCTCGAACTCGGTGGGCAACAACGTGCCGACCGGATAGCGACCGCTCGAAATCTCTCTCGCGATCGCTTGCGCAAGAGCAGCGGCCTTCGGCCCGCTCATCGCACTGCGCGCAAGGGGCGACGCGCCACTAAGGGTTTTCCCGGATCGCGTTTATGTTCGAACAATATAGACTCCAAGTGTCCGAACATATCGATATGTTCGTTGTTTGTTGGCGGCCGAGCATCGTCTTGCCCATCGGCGTACTGCCAGCACGGCGACCCCATTCATCATGGCACGACCGATCGCGCAGGAAGATCTGGAGGACAGCGTTTGCGACGCACTCCAGTTCATCAGCCACCATCACCCGCCCGACTTCGTGCGCGCCATGCGACGTGCGTACGACGCCGAGACGCCCGGCCCCGCGAAGGCTGCGATCGCGCAGATCCTGATCAACAGCAAGCTCGCTGCCGCCGCGCACCGGCCCCTCTGCCAGGATACGGGGGTCGTGCAGGTGTTCCTTCGGGTCGGTGCGGGCGTGGTCTTCGTGCGCAGGGATGGCCGCGCACTGCAAGGCCTGCAAGACGTGATCGACGGTGCCGTGCGCCGGGCCTACAGCGATCCTGCCAACCCGCTTCGCGCTTCGATGGTCGTCGACCCGCTGGGAACGAGGACGAACACGCGGGACAACACCCCTGCCATCGTCTACAGCGAAATCGTCGGAGGCGACCTGCTGGAAGCGACGGTCGTGGCCAAAGGGGGCGGCGGCGACGTCAAGGCACGTTTCGCGACCCTGAACCCGAGCGACAGCGTAGCCGACTGGATCGTCCAACAGATTCCCGAGATGGGGGCCGGGTGGTGTCCGCCGGGCGTGCTCGGCGTTGGCGTCGGCGGGAGTCCCGAGCAGGCCATGCTCCTGGCCAAGCGTTCGCTGTTCGACCCGATCGACATCGACGAACTGCGGAGGCGCGGCGCCGACGGTGCAGACGAGAGACTTCGCCTCGAACTGCACCGGCGCATCAACGAACTCGGCGTCGGCGCACAGGGTCTCGGCGGTTTGACGACGGTCCTCGATGTCAAGGTGGCGGCAGCACCCTGTCACGCAGCCACGATCCCGGTCGCTCTCGTGCCCAACTGCGCAGCGACGCGCTATGCGCGGCTGGAGCTCGACGGCACGGGTCCGGCCCGGCTCGATCTGCCATCGCCCGACCTCTGGGACGGCATCCCCGACACCTTCGTGGTGAAGGATGCAGAGCCGGTCGATCTCGAGCGGCTGGACCGGACGCAGGTCGCCAACTGGCTTGTCGGGCAGACGCTTCTTCTCAGCGGTCGGGTGCTGACCGCGCGCGACGCCGCGCACAAGCGGCTTCGGGATCTGATGATGCTGGACAAGCCGCTGCCGCTCGATCTGCGCGGCCGGGTCGTGTACTACGTCGGCCCGGTCGACCCGGTCCGCGGTGAAGCGGTCGGCCCCGCCGGACCCACCACGGCGACGCGGATGGACCCGTTCGTCGAAACGATGCTGGCCGGGGCCGGCATCGTGGCGATGATCGGCAAGGCGGAGCGAGGACCTCTGGCGATCGCCTCGATCCGCAAGCATCGCGCGGCCTATCTCGTCGCCGTGGGCGGTGCTGCCTACCTGCTTTCGAAGACGATCCGCAGCGCGCGCGTCGTCGCGTTCGACGACCTCGGCATGGAAGCGATCCACGAGTTCGAACTCAGAGACTTTCCCGTCACGGTCGCAGTCGACTCGACCGGCGCGTCGATTCATCGCGTCATGCCGATCCGGGTCGGTTCTTGAGGCATCGCTTCGTTCGTCGGACGCAGGCTCGTCATCGCGTTCGAACGCTATCGACACCAGGCCGAAATAATATTTGTGCGAACATAACAAAAATGTTCGTGTTTATGGATATGCTGGCGATTCCCGCGACGAGCAGCCGTGGACCGGATAACCCCGATCGATTTCAGAACAGGAGCCACGCATGACCGGACTTGCAAATGCCCCTGCATTCCCGCCGTCCGTCGGCGCTGCCGCCGGCTCGGACGCGTCGCCGACCAACTCCAGGTTTCGCGTCATCTCGGCAGCGGCGCTCGGCACGGTCTTCGAGTGGTACGAGTTCACCTTGTACGCGGCCATGGCGGGGATCCTCGCTTCCAAATTCTTCAGTGGCCTGGATGCCGCCACGAGCTTCTTCTTCGCGCTCCTCACATTCGGCGTCGGCTTCGTGGTCCGGCCCTTCGGCGCGATCGTCTTCGGCCGCCTGGGCGACCGGATCGGGCGCAAGCGCACCTTCCTGATCACCGTCACGATCATGGGCCTGGCCACCTTCGCGGTCGGTCTTCTGCCGACCTATGCCACCGTCGGGATCGCTGCACCCGTCTTGCTCATCACCCTTCGAGTGCTTCAGGGCCTGGCGCTCGGAGGCGAATACGGCGGCGCCGTCATCTACGTAACCGAACACGTGCCGAAGAACCGGCGCGGGCTGAGCACGGCGTTCATCCAGATGACCGGGACGCTCGGCTTCCTGATGGCGTTGATCTCCATCCAGATCGTCAGGACCTGGTTCGGCGAAAGCGCCTTCGACGCCTGGGCCTGGCGCGTCCCTTTTCTGATCGCGATCGCGATGCTGGCCGTCTCGATCCGGGTGCGTCTCCAGATGCATGAGTCGCCGGTGTTCAGGAAGATGGCCGAAGAGCGGCGACTCTCCGCCGCGCCGGTCAGGGAAACCTTCGGCAGCGCGAAGAACCTGAAGCTGCTCGCGATCGCGCTCATCGGCATCGGCGGCGGCATGTCGGTCATCTACTACAACGCCGTCACCTATCCGCTCTTCTTCCTGACCAAGACGCTGGGCGTGCCGATGACGACCGCCAACGTCATCGTCGGAAGCGCCGCACTCTGCGCGATTCCGATGATCTGGTTCGCCGGTTGGCTCTCCGACCGGGTGGGCCGCAAGCCCGTGATGCTGAGCGGCTTCGTGCTGGGCCTGATCGCGACGTTCCCGGTCTTCCACGCGGTCGCCGAAACCGCCAACCCGGCGCTCATGGCAGCGCAGAAGAACACGGTGATCACGATTCGGACCGACCCGGGCCGTTGCTCGTTCATGTTCAACCCCCTCGGCAACCGGAAGTTCACTTCTCCCTGCGATGTCGCACGGCAGACGTTGACCGCCTTCTCGGCCGATTACACCTTTGCCGACCCCGGCAACTCGACTGCGACGGTGCTTCGCGTGGGCGACCGGGTGCTTTCCGTCGATACGAGCTCCGCGTACGACCAGCCAGCCTTCACGCAGCAACTGACCGCGATGGTGAAGGCCGCCGGCTTCGGCGTCCCCGGCAATCCGGAAGGGCGTGACCAGGTCAAGATCGTCGGACTGCTGCTCGTCCTTCTGTTCGCGATGGCCTTGGGCTACGCGCCCGTCGGTGTGGCGATGGCCGAGATGTTTCCCGCGCGCATCCGCTATACCGCGATGTCGTTCCCGTACCACTTTTCCAGCGGTTGGATCGGGGGCCTGCTTCCGACGTTCGCATTCGCCATCGCGGTGGCCCAGGGCAACATCTTCGCGGGACTCTGGTACACGATCGGCTGGCTGGTCGTCGGTGTGGTGATCACCGGGTTCTTCTACCGCGAAGCCTCCTCGGAGATCGAATGAGGCCGGCCAGGCGGTCCCGACCGCTGATCGATGCGCTCACTTCCGTCATGAATCAGAAGGAGCATCAACCGATGCCTCAGCCCGAATTTCCGCTCGTGATCGATGGCCAGTGGCGCGCTGGAAGCGATGGGTCCGGCGCGGAGGTTCTCAACCCCGCCACCGGCGAGAGCGTCGGTCGTGTCGCCTACGCCACGGCGGACGACCTCGACGAAGCGCTGCAAGCCGCCGCTCGCGGTTTGCGTGAGTGGAACGCGGTCTCGCCCTGGGAACGGGGCGCGGTCCTCAAGCGCGCTGCGGAGAACCTGCGCGCCGACATCGACTTCGCCGCTCGCACCATGACCCTGGAGCAGGGCAAGGCCCTCGCGGAAGCGAAAGCCGAGGTGGCGCGTTCCGCCGACTTCCTCGAGTGGGGCGGAGAACAGGCCCGGCGCATCGCCGGGCGCACGATACGGGGGCGAGACCCCGGACACCGCATCGAGGTCGAGACGCACCCGATCGGGGTCGTGGCCGCCTTCACGCCCTGGAACTTTCCGATGGCACTCGCGGCGAAGAAGTTCGCCGGCGCGCTCGGCGCGGGCTGTTCCCTCATCTGCAAGCCCTCGGAAGAGACGCCGGGTTCGGTGCTGGTGATGGTCAAGGCGCTGCTGGAGGCGGGCGTCCCGCCGGCTGCCGTCGGTGTCGTGTTCGGCGATCCGAACCGGATCTCGAGTTACCTGATCGCATCGCCCGTCGTCGCCAAGGTCACGTTCACCGGCTCGATCCCGATCGGCAAGCTGCTGGCCGCTGCGGCGGGCGCGGCGATGAAACCGGTGACGATGGAGCTGGGTGGCCACGCGCCGACCATCGTGTGCGCCGATGTCGATCCGGAGCGCTCGGCGGATTTTCTCGCGCGCGCCAAGTTCGCCAACGCCGGTCAGATCTGCTTGTCGCCGACGCGCTTCTTCGTCGAAGAGAGCATTTATGCGAGGTTCGCCGCCCGATTCGCCGAACATGCGAGGGCCTGGCGCGTCGGTGACGGCCTCGACCCCGAGACGCAGATGGGGCCGCTGGCGAACGAGCGTCGGCTCCAGGCGATCGCGCACCTCGTCGGCGACGCGCGAGCGCGGGGCGCGATGGTCGCTGCCGGCGGCGAGCGAATCGGCGACCGCGGATTCTTCTACCGGCCGACCGTGTTGACGAACGTTCCGGAGGACGCGGAGATCATGCGCTCGGAGCCTTTCGGACCCGTCGCGCCCATTCTCCCGTTCAAGGACGAGGCGCTCATGTTGAAGCAGGCCAACGGTCTGGAGTTCGGGTTGTCGGCCTATGTCTTCACCAACGATGCAAGTCGCCAGCAACGTCTCAAAGACGCGTTGCAGTTCGGTTCCATCGGAATCAACGACGTGGTGACCCACCCGCCGGAAGTGCCGCTCGGCGGGTGGAAGGACAGCGGCAACGGCACGGAAGGCGGCATCGAGATCCTCGATCCCTATCAAAAGACCAGGTTCGTGAGCACGCGCTAGAACGACGGATGCGTCAAGAAAGGAGAAAACAATGCCCGACATCGCTGAATCCACCCGGAACATCGTCAAGTACGGTCTCTACATCGACGGACAAGAGGCGCCTTCGACAAGCGGGCGGATGATGGATTGCCTCAATCCCTATACCGGGAAGACGTGGGCGGCGGTTGCCCAAGGCGACGACAACGACGTGGATCTCGCGGTGCAGTCCGCGAGACGTGCATTCGATTCCGGACCCTGGTCGCGTCTGACGGCGACCCAGCGAGGCGCCTTGCTGCGGCGGCTGGGTGACATCATCGCGCGAGACGCCGAGGAACTCGCGGCGTGCGAGTCGCGAGACAACGGAAAGCTCTATCGCGAGATGGTCGGGCAGTGGAAGTCGCTGCCGGAGTGGTTCTACTATTTCGGCGGGCTTGCGGACAAGGTTCAGGGTCACACGATCCCGTCCGACCGCACGAACTTCTTCATCTACACGCGGCGGGAGCCGCTGGGCGTCGTCGGTGCGATCACCCCGTGGAACTCCCCGGCGCTGCTGCTCGTGTTCAAGCTTGCCCCCGGGCTCGCGGCGGGGTGCACGTTCGTCGTCAAACCGTCCGAGCACACCTCCGTCTCCAGCCTCGAACTGGCCCGCAGAGTCAGCGAGGCCGGCTTTCCAAAGGGTGTGTTCAACGTCGTCACGGGCATGGGCGACATCGGAGCGTCGCTCGTCAGCCATCCGGGGATCGACAAGGTCGCGTTCACGGGCGCCACGGCGACGGGGAAGGCGATCGCGGCTGCCGCGGCGCGCAACCTGACGCGGGTGTCACTCGAACTCGGCGGCAAGTCACCGAACATCGTGTTCGACGATGCGGACCTCGATGTCGCGGCGAATGGCGCGATCGCGGGGATCTTCGGTGCGACCGGCCAGACCTGCATGGCCGGCTCGCGCCTGCTCGTGCATGAAAGCGTCCACGACGCGTTGCTGGACCGCATCGTGGCCCGTACGAAGACGATCCGGCTCGGCGATCCGATGCAGCCGGATACGGACATGGGTCCGGTGGCCAACGAGCCGCAGTATCGGAAGGTGCTGGAGTACATCGACATCGCCAGGGCGGACGGTGCGAAATGCGTTTCGGGCGGTCGCAGCGACGAGCGACTCGGCGGATTCTTCGTTCTGCCGACGATCTTCACCGAAGTCACCAACGACATGCGCATCGCCAGGGAAGAGGTCTTCGGACCCGTCCTCAGTGTGATCAGGTTCAAGACCGACGAGGAGGCGGTCGCGATCGCCAACGACACGCGCTTCGGTCTCGCCGCGGCGGTCTGGACCAAGGACGTACATCGGGCGCACCGGATCGCTCATCGCTTGCGCGCAGGGACCGTCTGGATCAACGCCTACCGCGTGGTGTCCGTGACGGCCCCGTTCGGCGGCTATCGTGAAAGCGGACTGGGGCGCGAGAACGGCGCGGAATCCATCCACGAGTACACCGAGACCAAGGCGGTGTATGTCGAACTGTCGGGGGAGGGGCGCGATCCGTTCCAGTTGGGATGAACGGACCGCTTCGGAAGCGATGAGCCGGCGCCACAAGTCGCCTGCGCGCTACGGCAGGTCGGTGGCGTTGCCGCTGGCCGACCAGATCCAGATCGACGGATGAAGGAGCGTCGCGACAATGGCGAGGCCGCACGTCGGTGCTGCCAGCGCCTCGGCGCCATGAACGACAGCTGACTCGACGGACGCCTCGCGTGTCATCGTGGCCAGCAGAACAGTGCCTTGGCTCGCAGCCCCACGTGAGCGCTGATCTTCCGGCGTACCAGCGCGGCGCCGACGATCGACCCGAAGGGAACGAGCGAAACGGCGATCAGGATGCCCACGTCGCGTACGCCCCAGCGGTTTTCCACCGCAGTCTGCATGAGCACCCAGAGATAGGTCATGAAGACCAATCCGTGCAGCGGACCCATGACCGTGACGCCGAGTGGCATGTGTCCCCAATGCTTCAGGGGGACGGCCACGAGCAGAAGGAACAGGAGACTGGTCCCTTCCAGCTGGGCGACCTGCCGGAGCCTTCTCAGCAGCAGGAGCTTGGGATGGAGATTCGCGGTCACGTGGAACTCCGTGGGTGAACGAAACCGATTGTCCGATCGAACGACGCTTGGCGAACAGTGGCAAGAAAGACTATGATCGCCTGGATCCAGCCACTGGCTTCGCGGGGGTTCGATGCATCGCCTGGCCGTCATCGCGATCGACCGCTTCGTCCCGTCGGACCTCGCGATCCCATGCGATCTGTTCGGACGCACCTGCCTCGACGACGGACGGGCGGCGTACGACGTGGTGGTTTGCGGCGAAACCAGACGCGTCGGATCGGCCGCTTTCGACCTGCTGCCGCCCGCCGGACTCGATCGATTGGCCGATGTGGATACGATCGTCGTACCGGGGTTCATCGAGCCCTCGACTCCGGTCAGTCGCAACGTCGTGCTGGCCTTGCAGGACGCTGCGGCGCGAGGCTGCAGGATCGCCTCCATCTGCACGGGCGCCTTCGTCCTGGCGGCGGCGGGACTCCTCGACGGGCTGCGTGCGACGACACACTGGCTGGCCGCCCCGGAGTTGGCGCGGCGATATCCCCGGATCTCGGTCGACGCCAACGTCCTGTTCATCGACAACGGCGACATCCTCACTTCGGCGGGCGCGTCGGCGGCGCTCGACCTGTGCCTGCACATGGTTCGGCGCGATCATGGCGTCGCGATCGCCGCCGAAGCCGCGCGGAAGGCGGTGGCACCGCTGATCCGGGAAGGCGGTCAAGCCCAGTACGCCCTGCATCCGGCGGCGACCGGCGGGCCGTTGATGCAGCCCATCCTGGACTGGATGGCGCAACGGTGGCAACAGCCTCTGACGCTCGAAGCACTGGCGGCGCACGCTGCGATGAGCACCCGCACTTTCAGCCGGCGCTTCCACGACTGTACCGGTACGACCCCGATGCAATGGCTCTTTCACAAGCGAGTCCGGGAAGCCCAGCGCTTTCTCGAAACCACCTCGTGGCCGATCGAACGCGTTGCCGAGGCTGCCGGGTTCGGATCTGCCGCGGCGTTTCGCGCGAAGTTCGTGAGCGTCGTCGGTACCAGCCCGCAGCGATACCGTCAGCTGTTCCGAATCGGTTGAGCGTGACATCCGCGGCATCGGCGACGCGCATCTTCTTCCCTCAGGATCACCCATCGGCGAAAAAAACGAGTCGATTGAAGGCGACTGCACGTGCGCGTCGGTTTTTCGCGGCATCGCTTGGGCGGCCGGCGGGTCGAGAGACAGGATCATCATCTCCATGCCATCGGCGTCCGTCTCGCAGTCGATCTTTCTGAATATCGATCAGTCGCTTCAATCGTTCGATGATGTGGTGCCCGATGGGCGCGCGACGGTGTGTGGAATCAGGCGGTCTTCAGGCAGTGGCTGGCCTTCCAGCCGTAGACCCAGTCGAGTGCTCCGTAGAAACTTTCCTGGCTTCGGCCTTGCCACATGTCGTTGCGCACCAGCCGCTCGACGCCCTTCGCGTGATAGATCCGCCCCATTTCGCGCGCAGAGAGCACGAGGCGAGCTGCCCGCGCAACGCGCGACCGTTGGTACAGGGCAAGACCTTGGTCCCAGTTGTAGTCGGCGTGGCGCAGCGCGAGGCCGAGCGTCACTGCGTCTTCGAGGGCGCTGCAGGCGCCTTGCGCCATGTACTGCACCATGGGGTGGGCCGCGTCGCCCAGCAATGCAGCTCGCCCGAACACCCAGCGATCGATGGGATCGCGATCGGCCGTCGACCAGCGGCCCCAGGATTGCGGGACGCTCAGGATGTCTTGCACGGTCCGGCAGGTCGGCGCGAAGTACCGCAGCAACTCGGACGATTCGCCAGGACGTTGAGCCCATTCTTCGGGCTGATCGCTGTGGAACGTCGCAGCCAGATTGAACTTTTCGCCCCCTTTCAACGGATAGTGGACGAAGTGGCAGTTCGGTCCGGCCCAGATGCATGGCGCTTGCAGGCGCCATGCCTGCGGAAAAGCAGCGGTGTCGATCACTGCCCGATAGACAACGTGTCCGGAGACCCGGATGTTGTCTCCGACATATTGCTGGCGGACCGCACTCTTGACGCCATCAGCGCCGATCACGGCCTGTCCCTGATGGCGCCCCCCATTGGCGTCGATCAACGTGACCCCGCGATCGTCCTGCTCGACGCTCACGATGCGCGTCGAGGTCACAAACTCGATCCGATCGGAGAGACGCTGAACGCCGGCGCGCAGCGCACCATGGATATCGGCGCGATGGATCACGGCATACGGATTCCCGAAGCGCGCGCGGAACGCCTCCCCGAGTTCGATGGTCGCCACCCTGGCGGCGTCCATGGCGTCGAACATGGTCATCTCGTCGGTGAAGACCGCCCGCGATTGGAGGTCGGCGCCGACGCCGAGTTCGTCACATGCAGCGAACGCGTTCGGGCTCAGCTGGATGCCCGCCCCGATTTCCCCGATCGCGGGAGCCTGCTCGATGACTTTGACTTTGAAGCCTTCCCGGACGAGCGCAAGTGCGGCGGCGAGACCGCCGATGCCCCCGCCGGTGACGAGAACCGTTTGACTGCTGATCGTAGCCATGATGATTGCGGAGCGCGCCCGTATCGCGGGGACAGCACCGTCCCGATTCCAGTGATTCAGTCGCCAGGTGATTGGCGTTCAAGCTCGCTTCAAGCGGTCACGCCGCTTTTCGGCGATTCGATCACTTCGGGCCCGCCAAGCGTCGATCGGGACCGTGCGAGCAACACGAGGAAGCCTGCCGCCAGCACTGCCGGCACAGCCACCAAGACGAAAAACGCGCGTGGATTGCCCGCGGCGGCCATCAACGTACCTCCCACCGTCGATCCAACGATGGACCCCGCGCGGCCGGCACTGAGCGCCCAGCTGACCCCCGAAGCCCGCGCGACCGTCGGGTACATCTGTGCCGCCAGCAAGTTCAAGCCGTTCTGCGCCCCGGCGATTCCGAATCCAACCAGGAACACGGTGGCCATGAGCCAGCCGGGCTCCTGGATGACATAGCCGATGGCGCCGACCGCGAGCGCTGAAAGCAGGTAGACCGGCATCAGCACGCGAATGGCATCGGTGCGGTCCATGAACAGCGCGAGGACGATGGCCCCGACCGTGCCGCCGAGCGGCACCATCGCGCCGACATGACCGGCATCGCTCATCGTCAATCCGCTGTCCTTCATGAAAGTGGGAAGCCAGCTGGTCAGCAGATAGAACACGAACAAGGATGCGAAGAACGTGCACCAGAGCAGGAGCGTGCGACCGAACATGCCGTGACTGAACAGCAGCGTGACCGGGATGCGGGGGGCCTTTCCGCCCGCGATGCCGTCGCCCTCGAGCGTCACACCTTCGGATACGCCGCGGCCGGTGATGCGACGCAAGATGCGCTGCAAGGCAACGCGGCCCTTCGCTTGCTGGGCCAGATACTGCACGGACTCGGGCATGAGCATCACGAGCACCGGTAGCAGCATCAGCGGTGCCACGCCGCCCGCGACGAGCACGCCGCGCCAGCCATGGACCGGAATGATGGCGCCCGCGACCAAGCCGCCAAGTGCGAGTCCGGTCGTGAAGCCACTCCAACTTAACGTCACCAAGAGCGTTCGATAACGTCGCGGCGAAAACTCGGCGCTCAATGTGATGCAGATCGGCATCGCGCCGCCCAGTCCGATGCCGGTGACGAAGCGAAGCGCGACCAGCATCGAGAACGTTTCAGATGTGGCCGTGGCAAGCGTCGCGAGCGCGAACAGCAAGGTCGATCCCAGCAGCACGGGCTTTCTTCCGAACCGGTCGGCAATCGGGCCCAAACAAAGGCTGCCGATCATGAGGCCGAACAAGCCGGCCCCGAACGCAGGTGCCAACTGAGGCGGCGCGAGATGCCATTCCTGTCGAAGCGAGGGTGCGATGTAGCCAATTGCGGCGGTGTCGAAACCGTCGAGCAGCACGACCGTGAAACACAGCAGCAGCACCATCACTTGGTACGGTGACACGCGGGACTCGTCGATGACGTCGCGCACCAGGACACGGGAGGGCGAAGCTGGGATGGTCATGGTTTGTATCCGTCGACTGCTTTCTGATGACCGGACGAGGCCGGCGATCCGCGCGGTGTGGCGCGCTTTACCGTGCAGCGAGAAGGTCAAGCGCAACGTCGACGAGCGGCTCGTGCTGCCGGTGAAGGCAACTCTACAGAGCAGGTTGTCATCTGTGAAATAAAAATCTAGGATTCGTGACATCAAAACGGCGGATATCAAGTGATGCATGCACAAGGCCGACCGTTCAGCCGCCAGATCGATCTGAACCTGCTGGAACTTTTTGACGGCATCTTCAGGACCCGAAACCTGACCGCCACGGGCGCTTGGCTGGGCCTATCGCAGCCAGCCGTCAGCTATGGACTTTCGAAGCTGCGCGAGATGTATGGCGACGCGCTGTTCGTTCGAATGCAGCGGGGAGTGCAGCCGACGCCCTTCGCGGAACAATTGGCCGAGCCGATCGCGGCGGCACTCGCCATCGTCCGCGGAACGATCGAGAAAGTCCTTTTCGATCCCGCGCGCGATGGCAAGGCTTTCAGGGTCGCCATGACCGATATTGGCGAACGCTATTTCATGCCGATACTCGCGAAATGGCTTGCGGTTCACGCGCCTCGGGTCACCGTGGAAACGGTGTCGCCCGGCTTGGCGGAGTTATCGGACGGCCTTGCGTCCGGCGACATCGATCTGGCGATCGGCTTCATACCGGGTCTCGGCAAGCAGGTCCACCAACACACTCTCTTCAGGGAGCATTTCGTCTACATCATGCGCAAGGGCCATCCGGCAGCGAAGGACTCGCTGACCGCGGCGCGCATCCGATCGCTGCGTCACGTCGTCGCCAGCCCATTGGGGACGCAGCATCTGGTCGCTGTCGAAAAGGTCCTGGCCGGCGCTTCGGTTCGAGCCGACATCGCACTTCGCGTCCGGAGCTTTTTGAGCGTCGGGCCCATCCTGTCCGAAACCGATCTGGTTGCGCTGGTTCCCAGCAACTTGGCCACACTCCTGACCCAGAGTCTGAATCTGCAGGTCTGCATCCCGCAACTGCGATTTCCCGCTTTCGACGTCTGTGCCTACTGGCACCGTCGATTTCACCAGGACCCGCCCTCATGCTGGCTGCGAGACACGTTCGCCGAGCTATTCGAAGCACCCAGGAGAGAGCGCTTGAAACCAACGACCAAACGAGCATTGGTTAAAAGCTAGTGCGCATCAGTCTTCTGCGGCAACGGGCCGTCATCGTTTGAAGGAAAGCGCGGACCCGGAAAGGGCCGCCGCAAGCTTCATCGCGTCGTCAGCTCCTCGATCGCGACGGGCGTCGACGACGACACCACTGCCGCATCGCCGGTCATCGGGTAGCCGTACCTTCCCAGCCGTTGCATCAGCACGCAGCCGACGACCAGCCCGAGCGCCAGGACCACGAGTGCGGGCCGATAGGAGTGCAGCGACTGGAAGCCGGCACCCATCACGAACGGCCCGAGGCCCGACCCCAGCATGAACACGGCGAAGAGGTAACCGTAGATCTCGCCGAACGCCCGCATGCCGAGATAGCGCGATTGCAGGTAGGCGATCAGGTCGACCTCCGCGCCCAGGCCCAGTCCGACCAGAACGGCGGCCGGCACACCGACCACCGGGTCCGACGTCGTCAACAGCAGGCCGATGCCGATCAACGGGAGCGCGAAGAAGAACATCGCGACGGTCGGCGCGTGCAGGCGGTCGAGCATCCAGCCGGCGACCAGCCGACCGGCGATCAGCGCCAGACCCGCGCTGCCGATCGCACTCGCGGCCCGGATCGGCGACACGCCCCGATCGGTCAGCAACGGCACGATGTGCGCGACCACGCCGGACGCCGCCATCGCCACTGCGAAGAACGCGACGGCCAGCTTCCAGAAGTCGCGGTGCCGGAAGGCCTCGGCCGCGGTCAGGCCGGGACGGTCGACGGGGCGGTCCCGGTCGCGGTCGATGCGACCCGATTCCGATCGCGTGACCATCCACAGCATGGCGGGCACCGCGACCAGCGCGACGGTCACGCCCAACCCCACGTAAGCCATGCGCCAGCCGAATCGTTGCAGCAGCAGCTGCGCCAGCATCGGCATCAACGCGGTGCCCGCGCCGACCCCGGCCATCGCGATTCCCAAGGCCAGCCCGCGCCGTGCGTCGAACACCGCGGTGATGGCCCGGCTGTACGGAAGCGGCGTCTGCCCCGCCGCCGCGATCCCCGCGATGCCGTAGAGCGCGATCAGCGTGACCGGCGACCGCGCGAACAGGCCGACGGCCGCCGTGGCGAGCGCGAAGACCAGGATCGCCGGGACGGCGATGGCGCGTGCGCCGCGCCGGTCGATGGCGCGACCGACCAGCGGCGTGAAGAGCCCGGTCATCACCAGGCCGACCAGCAGCGCCGCCGAGACGGTTCCGCGCTCGCTATGAAATTCCTCGCTCAGCGGCTTCAGGAAGATGCCGAACGTGAACTGCATGATCGGGCCGTTGCCGACGACCAGACCGAGGAAGGAGCCGGCGACGACCAGCCACGGACGAGGATCTCGTTTTTCCATCGTTGGTCTCCTGAGGCTCTTGTCGAGCTCTTCGTGTTGCCCGACTTCGGGTCCTGCGGATGCGCAGGCGCTTCGAATCAATCGCGCTTCTCTCAATCGAATACGGGGTCCTGCCTGGCAAGCCGGGCCGCCATGCCGGCATGCGCATCGCGCGACGAGAACAACATCTGGAACGCTCGACGTTCTAAGCGGAGACCGCTCTGCAGCGGGCCGTTCATGCTCTCGATCACGGCCTCCTTGATCAGCGATTGAGCGAGCCGGGGACCGGCCGTCAATCGCCGTGCGAGGGCGAGCGAACGTTCCTCGACCTCTTCGTCCGCGACCACTTCGCCGACGAGTCCGAGCGCGCACGCCTCGCCGGCCGGGATCGAGTCGCCGGTCAACAGCAGCCGCATCGCGTGGAACTTGCCGATCGCCCGCGTGAGGCGCTGCGTCGCGCCGCCGCCCGGCATGAGGCCGATCTTCACTTCCGGCTGACCGAAGGTCGCGCTCGCTCCGGCGACGATCAGGTCGGCATGCATCGCGAGTTCGCAGCCGCCGCCGAGCGCATGGCCGCGAACGGCCGCGATGACCGGCTTGCTGCAGCCGGCGATCGCGTCCCACAGCCGGCCCATGTTGCGGGCGCTGATTTCCGGTGGGCCGCAATCGACGTACTCGTTCAGATCGGCGCCGGCGCAGAAGGCCCGCTCGCCGCCCGCGATGACGACGACGCGCGTGCGCTCGTCCGCTTCGGCCGCGTCGAAGGCATCGGCGAGCGCGCGCCGCAGCGCCAGGTTCAGCGCGTTCAGCACGGTCGGCCGATTGAGCCGAAGACGGACGACGCCGTCCGCCGGCCTGTCGACGACGAGAATGTCGTTCATCGCCCCGGTTCCGGACCGGCCGCTGCGGCCGGGGCCGGCGGGTTCCTCGACCTGGCGAAGAACCGCTCGACCGCCGCGACGTGCTCCGGCGTGTGGTGGGCCAGCCCTTGCAATTGACCGGCGGCGACCAGCGCGTCGTCCAGCGAGCCGGTTCGTCCCTGCAGCAGCAGGCGCTTGGTCCAGCGGAGCGCCTGCGGCGGATTGGCCGCGATGCGTGAGGCCAGCGACAGCGCCTCCGTCAACAGGGCGTCCGGCGGCACGACGCGCGACACGAGCCCGATCCGGAGCGCTTCCTGTGCGTCGATCGCGTCGCCCGTCAATGCCATCTCGGCGGCACGCGAGGCGCCGACGACACGCGGCAGGAGCCAGCAGCCCCCGTCGCCCGGCACGATGCCGACCTTGACGAAGCTCTCGGCGAAGACCGCCGTCGACGATGCGATGCGGATGTCGCAGAGGCAGGCGAGGTCGTTGCCCGCGCCGATCGCGGGGCCGTTGACGGCGGCGATGATCGGAACTTCGAGACGTTCGAAGGCCCTGGGAATCCGCTGGATGCCGTCACGGTAGCGGCCGGTGATCTCCTCGGATGTCCCTTCGAACATGCCGGTGCGGTTCCGCATGTCCGCGACGTTGCCGCCCGACGAGAACGCGGTGCCGGCGCCGGTCAGCACCGCGGCGCGGATGTCGAGGTCGGCGTTCAGGCGCTCGAAGATCTCCTCGAAGGCAGCGAAGAGATCATCGCCGCCGAGCGCGTTGCGACTCGCGGGCCGGTCGAGCGTGAGCAGTGCGACATGCCCGTGTCGCTCGACGCGGATCGGTGAAGCGGCTGTCGTCGAATCGCGCATCAAAGGCCCAGCACGCGTTCGGCGTTGCCGTGCATGACCTTCTCCATCACCGCATCCGAATAGCCGAGTTCCGACCACTCGCGAAGGATCCGGTCGTACGGCAGGCTCGGGTAGTCGCTGCCGAACATGATCTTGTCCTGCAGGCGCCCACGGATGTCGACCTTCAGGTTGCCGGGGAAGTACTTCGGCGCCCAGCCCGACATCTCCCAGTACACGTTGCCCTTGTGCAGGGCGACGGCGGTGGTCTCGTCGACCCACGGCCATCCCGGATGGGCCATCAGGATCGTCAGCGTCGGGAAGTCCGCGGCGAGGTCGTCGATGTGCGACGGATGGGCGTGACGCACGCGCGCGCCGAGTCCGCCGGGCAACCCCGCACCCATGCCGGTCGTCCCGACGTCGATCATCACGGCCGCGCCGAGGCTCGCGATCTCCTCGAAGAGCGGGTAGTAGCGGCGATCGTTGACCGCGAAGTGCTGCATGATCGGGTGGAAGTGGAAGCCGATGAACCCGAGGTCGCGCACCGCGGTGCGGACCTGGCGGATCGCGATCTCGCCCTTGGCCGGCTCGACCGCGCCCCAGCACTGGATGATGCGTTCGGGGTGGCGCTTCCACATGCCGTGCACGTACTCGTTGGTGCACGGCGGCGTCGCGACCGTGGTCTCGAGATCGAGCGCGACGAGACAGGCGTCGACCCCCGCGGCTGTGAACTCCTCCACGACCGCGTCTTCGCTCTTGGGTGCCCACGTCCGCTTCCAGTACGTCGCCAGGGCTTCGACGTACGGCCCCTGCGCGTCGATCCACGTCGACGTGCCCGGGTAGCAGTGCAGGTCAATGATGCGCATGATGTGCCGGGCTCACGGGTGGGGTGCTCGCGCGCGGCTCTCCGGCGCGGGACACGAGTTCGACCAGCGCTTTCTTCGAGACCTTGCCGAACGTCGAGATCGGGAAGTCCGTCATTACCTCGAGTCGTTCGGGGAGCTTGAACTTCGCGATCTCGTGTCGCTGCAGGAACGACACCAGATCGGAGAGCGACAGCGTCTCGCCGGGCCGGACAATGACGCAGGCGCACATCCGCTCGCCGAGCGACGGATCGGGAACCGGGACGCAGGCGACGTTGACGACCGCGGGGTGCATCAGGATCAGGTTCTCGATTTCCTCCGCGCTGATCTTCTCGCCACCGCGGTTGATGAGGTCCTTCCGTCGGCCTTCGACGATGTAGTTCCCCGACGGGTGCTTGCGCATCAGGTCACCGGACCGGTAGAACCCGCCGGGCGTGAACTGCACCGCGTTGTATTCGGGGACACCGTAGTAGCCGCGCAGCGTGTACGGCCCGCGACACGCCAGCTCGCCCACTTCGCCATCGGCGACCTCGACCCCGTCTTCGTCGAGCAGCATGACCTCGTCGTCGGGGGAGACCGGCCTGCCGCAGGTCTCCAGCAGCACGACCTCCGGATCGCCCCTGCGGACGAACATCAACAGGCCCTCGCTCATGCCGAAGTTCTCCTGCACGAAAGCGTTCGAGAAGACCTCGCGCGTCCGCAGCCGGACTTCGGGCTGCATGCGCTGCCCGCCGCTCTGGATCTGCAGGACCGAGTCGAGCTTGGCCTCCTCGATCGCAGGATCGTTGACCAGCCGGATCAGCAGCGCCGGGACCACCTTGAGATGCGTGACGCGGTGCTGTTCGATCAGCCGGAAGATGTCCTTCGGGCTGGTGTTCGGATGAAGGACGACCGTCGCGCCGTGCAACATGAATCCTTGCAGGCCGGGACAGGCCAGCGGCAGGTTGTGCGCGATCGGCAGGACCAGCAGCAGCACCGAGTCGCCATCGACATCGGCGACCTCGGCCGCGACGCGCGAGTTGTACGCATAGTCGTTGCCGGTTCGCGGGATCAGCTTCGGAATGCCGGTCGTGCCGCCCGACAGCTGGAAGATGCAGGGGTCGGTCGGCTCGATGCGGATCGCG
Source organism: uncultured Burkholderiaceae bacterium (assembly GCA_964242935.1). GTDB lineage: Bacteria > Pseudomonadota > Gammaproteobacteria > Burkholderiales > Burkholderiaceae_D > CAHJXF01. The sequence continues at coordinate 29,897 of CAXTDA010000001.1, forward strand.
TCGAGCGCGCTCTTCGGGAGCGTCGCCGGCCGCTCAATCAACTCGTTCAGCGAATGTTCTCCGGGACCGGCGTTGCCGAGCACGATGCAGAGTTCGACGCACGGGTTCTCGTGCCGTACGCGCTCGATGATCGGCGCGAAGCGGACATCGCCGATGGTCTCCGGATAGACGCAAGCCCGGGCCTGCGACAGGCGCGCGAACTGGTTGATCTCGGCGAAGCGGTGCGAGACCAGTGCGGCGATGGGAATGCAGCCGAGCTTCTGGAGCGCGAAGTACAGGATGACGAATTCGGCGACGTTCGGAAGTGTCGGAATCACGCGGTCGAGCGGCTTCAGGCCGAGCGCCAGCAGGTTCAGCGCGAGGTTGTCGCTCAGCGCATCGATCTCCGCGTAGCTGTAGCGCCGGTCGCCGGCGATGACGGCGGTCCGCGTCGCGTAGCGCGCGAAGACGTCCGCGAATTCGTCGGCGAGCGAACGATCGCGCCAGTAACCGCGTTCGCGATAGCGCTTGGCGAACTCGGGGGGAAAGGGAACGAATCCTTCGAGCATGTCGGTCTCCTTCAGGTCGAACTGGTGAAACCGCCATCGATGACGACGATCTCGCCGGTCACGAAGCGATTGGCGGTCAACAGATTCAGCACCGTCTCCGCGACGTCGTCGGCCGTCACGCAACGGCGGAGCGGCGTCGACTTCGCCCGCTTGCCCATCAGGTCGTCGTACTTGTCGCCGAGCATCCGTTCCATCCAGTCGCCTTCCATCCAGCCGGGCGCGACCGCATTGACGCGGATATCGGGGCCGAGATTCCACGCGAGCGTCTTCGTCAGGTTGACGACCGCCGCCTTGCTCGCGGCGTAGGGCGGCGGCTGCGGACCGGGTCGAAGACCGACGATGCTGGCGGTGTTGACGACCGCGGGGGCGGTTCCCTTGCGGAGCAGTGCGACCGCCGCGCGCGTGACCTGGAACGTGCCGCGCACGTTGACCGCGAACGTCCGGTCCCACTCGGTCATGTCGAGGCTCTCGAGGTCCTTGACCTTCCACGTCGACGTGGTGCCGGCGTTGTTGACGAGCGCATCCAGGTGGCCGAAGGCACCGTCGATCTCGGCCATCATCCGGCGAACCGCGGCGTCGTCGCTGACGTCGCACTGGAGCAGCAGCGTCTGTGCGCCCAGCGCCTGCGCTTCCGCGGCTGTGTCTTTGGCCGCTTCCGCACTCGACGCGTAGTTGAGCGCGACGTCGTAGCCGGCTGCCGCCAGCGCGAGTACCGTGCTTCGTCCGATACCGGTCGCAGCCCCGGTGACCAGGGCCGTTTTTCTTTCGCTCACCTTCGTCTCTCTTTCCGGGCGAATCGCTTCCTTCGAGAGAAGGACGCGCGCCCATTCGTTCTTATTCGGACCGGTCGGTCCCGGTGACGCGATACGGCTGCGATTGCCTTTGCGGCTTCGACACCGTTCGCTTGTGAACCAAATGTAGGCGGGACCCGTGATGTGCGGAAGATGCCAATATCGCCGGCGTGATCTGATTAATGCATCGCAAGAGCCGGCAGCACGGCTCGTTCATCGTTCGTCAAGGAGTCTTCGAATGAAACTCGAGCAGTTGCAGCACATGGTCGCGATCGTCGAGCAGGGCAGCCTGCGTGCGGCCGCGCGCAGGTTGGTCACGCCGCAGCCGGCGCTGACGCGAAGCGTGAGAACGCTCGAGAAGGAGCTGGGCGTCGCGCTGTTCACGCGCCAGACGAGCGGCATGACGTTGACGCCGGCCGGCACGCGCTTCCACACCCGTGCGTGCACCATCGTCAACGAGGCGCGTCGGGCGGTGGACGACCTGTCGCAGGACGGCGGACAGGACGAGGGCGTGGTGGCCATCGCGTTGTCGATCATGCCGCTGGTCGGCATGCTTGGAGCCGCCCTGCCGGTCTTTCGACGTCGCTACCCGAAGGTGCGCCTGCACCTGACCGAGCGGCTGTTCCCGGATGTGGAAGGCGCGCTCCGGAAGGGCGAGATCGACTTCTATCTCGGCGCCGCGCCGCGCCAGGGCCCGGCGCCCGGCCTGGAGGTGACCACGCTGTTCGAGAACACGCGCGCAGTGGTGTGCCGGAAGGGTCACCCGCTCGCCGGCTCGCGCTCGTTGAAGACGCTGGTGAGCGCGGACTGGGCCACCACCGCGGTCGACTACAACGCCGAGGACGACATCGCGCAGCTCTTCGGCACCCTGGGCCTCCCGAGCCCGCGCGTCCTGCTGCGGGCGCATTCGGCGATGGCCGTCATCGTCGCGCTGGCCCACAGCGACCTGTTGGCGATGCTGCCGACGCAGTGGGAGGAGTTTCCGTTGACGCGCGACTCGTTGCAGGTGATCCGCATCCGCGAAGTGCTGCGCGCACCCACCATCGTCCTGATCCGGCGCCCCGACCTCCCGCTGACGCCGGCCGCCGAGTTCCTGAGCGACGTGCTCCGACGCAGCGGCCCGCGGCCGGCGTCGACTCGCGCCAAGGCCGTGTAAGCGCGGCGACACCCAGGGCGTCCCTCGTCGCCCCTTTCGACTCGGCGTGTCAGGACACTAAGCGCTGGCCGGCGGGTTGTCGCTGAACACATCGACGACGATCTCGTAGATCGCCGGATGACCGACGACACCCGGGACGTTGTACTCCCCGGGCTTGTAAGCGTCGTGGTTGGACCGCCAGGCCTCGGCGCTCTCCCACTTCGCGTAGTTGATGAACCGGAACGTCGCATTGCCGACGCCGGTGTTGCGATGAAGATGCGTCTCGATGAAGCCGGGTCGCTTCCGGAACACCTCGGTCGTCTCTTTCCAGTGGCGCAGAAACTCCGTCTCCTGCTCTTCGGGAATGATGAACGTATTGATGAGAATGACTGCCATGACTTTCCTTTGAAGTTTGAAGGATCGGCGCAAGAGCACTCGCCGCCTGCGGCATGCGACGTCGAAGACGAGCGTCGTCAGCCGACCCCGTTGCGGGCTCCCGCGGAACGGGGCCGTTCGGGCAACAGCAACCGCGACGGATGGGCGGCGTCGTGGCGGTAGGTGTCGCGGCCGACCTTCTGCCCGTACCAGTGCGTCATCGGCTGGTCGAGCATCAGCGAATCGTTGTTCGTCACGTCGAGCCGCAGGCGCTCGCCGGCCCTGACCACGAAGGACATCGGCAGCAGCTCGATGCGCAGCTCGTAGACCTCGCCCGGCGTGATCGGCTCTTCGCGGTCGTGCTTGTGGAACGGCCGAAGCTCGCTGGTCCGCGTCTCGTCCTCGCTTCGGTGGGACGCGCGCAGCCACCCCTGGGTGACGCGCCGCGGAGGCCGCCGCACGCCGTCGGGCGGCACGACCCACAGCTTCACGATGACGTCCATGTCGGTCTGATCGGACGACGCGTGCAGGACGAAGACGCCCTGGCCGGTGAACTCCCGGTCTTTCGCGAAGGCTTCCGTCGTGAACGTGTTGACGCGAGCCACGTGATCCGGCACGCCGTTGACGAACGTCGTCGTGCCGGCCACCCAGAGCGGATCCGGATAGCCCCACGATGTCGGCGCCTCGTCGGCCGCCGGCGCTGTTCCATGAAGCGACCCGTCGTTGAGCGAGACGACGGCACCGCTTCGCGCAGAGCCGAGAAAGAACGGCGTCGCCGTCACATCCTCCGGGGGCCACTGGTCGCACGAGTCGTAGCGATCGTCGCCGTTGACGAAGAAGCGGACCGCCGGTCGCTGCATGACGTCGTTGTCGACGCCTTTCAGATGATGGTCGTACCACGGCAGCAGCTCGTCGCGGTGGAACTGCTCGTCGGCGAAGAGCGCCTGTGCCCCCTTGAAGCTGTCGGGCTCTGCGATCATCAGCTTCTTCGGCCCGCTGACCGCTTCCCAGCCGAGGACGTTGCCGCGCAGATGCAGGCCGGCCTTCCCCCAGACGCCGATCGAGAACACCGGGATGTCGACGTCGCCGAGCTCCCGGAGCGGCGCGCGGGTTCGATGCCATGCATCGTCGAAGCGGTGCGACAGGATGTCGGGCATCACCTCGTGTCGATTGCCGCCGCGGATGTCGTGCCCCTCGGCCTGGTGCTGCAGGAGTACCGATCCGATCAGCCAGGTCCCGAGGAATCCCTGTGCGGGAATGCCGCCGTGATACATCCAGTCGCGATACATGTCGGTCGCGCCGTCGTAGGCGACGATCGTCTTCAGATGCGGCGGACGCGTGCGCGCCGCGTTCCATTGACTCCAGCAGAAATACGACTGGCCGATCATCCCGATGCTGCCGTTGCACCAGTCGAGCGTCGCGACGTGTTCGATCGCATCGTGGATCGACTCGCCTTCCGCCCGCGACACGGGATCCCAGTCGCCTTCGGAACGGCCGGACCCCGGCAGGTCGACGATGACGTAGGCGTAGCCCTCGTCGAGATAGAGCTGCATCGGGCCGTATTCGACGAATGCGAAGACCGAGTGGGGCGGCAACCGGCGCAGCGACTTCTGGTACGGCGACGCGGCGAGAAGCGTTGCGACCGGCGCGTCGCCGCGTGACGGTGGCAGGTAGACGTCCGCGCGCAGGCGTCGACCGCGCCGGTCGTCGAACTCGATCTCGAACGGTGTGACGTTCACGTGGGTCATGTCGACTCCGATGAAGGGGCGCCGATCGGCAGGAAACGGTAGCGACCGAGGCAGCCGAAGACCACGGCTGCGATGACGAGGACCGCGGCGATGACGCACAGGCCGACGAAGTAGGACCCGTAAGAGCCTCGCCACCAGCCGAGGAGGCCGATGGTCGTCGCGGCAGCGACCTGGAACACGGCGTAGATCGTTCCGTACAGGACACCGAACGAACGTCGTCCGAAATAGCGCGGGATCAGGAAGCCGAGCACGTCGAATTCGGCACCGATCACGAAGCCCATCAGCGCCGCGCACAAGGCGGCCGTTCCGAAGGGCGCACCGGCGGCCAGCAGCCCGGCGGAGAGTGCCGCGGCCAGGCAGACCAGCGCCATGATCACCGAGGCCTTGACGCGGTCGAGCAACCATCCGGTACTCACCCGTCCGACGATGAGCGCCACGCCCAGCACCGACTGCATTCCCGCCGCCTCGCGCGCCGAGATGCCGGCGTCGATCAGGATGCGCACCTGATGCACGACCACGCCGGAGCTGACCATGCCGAGGGCGAAGAAACCGACCAGCATCAGCCAGAACTCGCGAGTGGCGCGCGACTCGGCGAACGACAGGTCCGACGTCGCAGGCAGCGCCCGTTGCGCGGCTCTTCCGCTGGACGCCCCGTCGCGCTCCTTCAGCATCGCCCAGGCCATCGGCCACGGAATGACGACCGCCAGGACGCCGAGCATCACGTAGGCGGTGCGCCATCCGCTCTGGGCGATGACGGCGGCGACCAGCGGCGGAAGCAACGCAGCGCCGATGCCGATGCCGGTGTTGGCCAGTCCGAGACTGAATCCGAGCCGCCGATCGAACCACAGCGCGGTGGCCTTGTTGTAAGCCACCGGCCAGCATCCGACCCCGGCGAGCGACACCAGCGCGAGGCCCAGGTAGAAGATCCGGATATCGGCGTGAAGCAGTGCCAGCGAGGCCAGTCCGAGCCCGAAGCACGGGACCGACCAGAGGACGAGACGGCGAGCGCCGATCCGGTCGATCAGGTAACCGGCAAGCAGCGACGTGATCACGATCAGCACCGTGATGATCGTCCCGCCGAACGAGATCGCGCCGATGCCCCAGCCGAACTCGCGCTCGAGCGCAGGCACGAAGGTTCCGAAGCAGAAGACGAGCATCGCGCTCGGACCGAGCGTGAGGCCGATCATCGACGCGAACGTCGTCGGCCAGCCGGGATAGATCGTGCCGTCCGCCTGGCGCAACGACTCCGTCGGCGGAGTCGGCGACATCTTGTCGTCGGCGAGCGAGAGCGATGCGGTGACTGCGGTCATGGCGCCCCCCGCGTGATTGCGGCTTGCGAGGGATTCGGGGGATTCGGGGATGCGAGCCGACGTCGTGGCAGGGTCCAGCGCTGCCGCGGTGTGCTCGAGGTGCATGCGGTCTGCAACCGAGTCATTTTCGTCTCCATGTTTCGCGCGTCGACGAGCGCGACGCTGCCTGCAACTTATTCACGCACTGCGATAGCCGTAAGATGGCGTTTGAAGGAGCGTGATTCGTTATTCGCATCCCCCTGGGCGCGACTCGACCTGCGCGTTTTCCCTGTTGAAACGCCGACCCCGATCGATCGGTTCCGGACGTCGGCGCTGCGCCATCGGCACTGCGCACGGTCGGACACGCGAACCGCGCGGCCGTGCGGTCCGGATGGCCATGTCGCCGGATTCGTCGCAGCGGTGCTGCGCTACGCGATGACGCCGCCACGGGGGGCCGATCGGGGGCCACGCGCTGCGCTGGAGTCGCGCGTCGAGAGGTTCGCGCCCGCTCGAGCGGGTCGGTGGCGAGCCCTGAAGGCGCGGCTCGCGAAACCTCGTCAGGCGGCGACCTTGCTGACCACGTCGATGACGATCTCGTAGATCGCCGGATGCCCTTTCACGCCGGGCAGGTCGTATTCGGTGGGCTTGTAGTCGTCGTGGTTGGACGCCCACGCTTCCGGGCTCTCCCACTTCGCGTAGTTGATGAACCGAAAGGTCTGATTGCCCACGCCGGTGTTCTTGTGCATGTGGGTCTCGATGAAGCCGGGCTTCTTGCTGAAGTAATCGGCCGTGATCTTCCAGTGCCGAACGAACTCGGCCTCCTGTTCTTCGGGAACGATGAAAGTGTTGATGAGAATGACGGCCATGGTTTCCTCGTGGATGGTTGATGGACAGTGGGTTGCGGACGAAATGGTCGAGAAACGAGTCGAGAAGCGGCGCTCGTGATCGTCACCCGCTCACGGCCGCCGCGAGCGCTTCGTGTTCGCATGTTTCCTGCAACACGAAGTCGTAGTCGAGCGTGAAGAACGGTTCGTCGGTGATCGAACCATCGGGCGCGCGCCCCGCTTCGTGACGATCCCATTCGACGATCAGCGTCGTGCGGACCCCGAACACGGCGTCCGAATCGAGATAGGGCCCGCCCGCGCGGAACAGGTGCGTGATCAGCGACTCGTAGCCCGGCGCCTTGATCATGAAGTGGAGGTGCGCCGGCCGCCACGGGTGACGGCCCAGCGCGCCGAGCAGCTTGCCGACCGGCCCGTCGTGCGGGATCGGGTACGGCGCCGCGACGATCGTCTTGAAGCGAAAGCTGCCGTCGGGACGGCTGCGCAGGTTGCCGCGGGCCTGTCGCCTGTCGAGATCGGCTCGCTGTACGTCGTAGAACCCTTCGTCGTCGGACTGCCAGACCGCGATGTCCGCGCCGCCGACCGGCTCGCCGTCGAGCCCCCGGACCACGCCGCTGACGAAGCACGGCGCACCCGACGCGCCGTTCGCGATGTCGCTGCCGATCTCGTAGGTCGGCGCGTCCGCGACGAAGAACGGGCCGAACACGGTGGCCTCCGTACATCCGGGCGGCGTCGGGTGGTTCTGAGCGGTGACCAGGGTCGACAGACCCAGCACGTCGGACAGCAGGATGAACTCCTGGCGCGTGTCGTTGGTGATATGACCGGCGTCGGTCAGGAACCTGATGCCCTCACCCCATTCGGCTTCGGTGAGCTGGATGTCGCGCGCGAAGTCGTGGAGGTGGCGGACCAGCGACGTCATGACCTGTCGCAGCCGCGGGTTGGGGCAGTGCTCCTGCGTTTCGAGGACCGCCTTCGTGATCGTCCACTGATCGATGTTCACCATGTTCGAATCCCCTGTCGTCGTTCACCCATCGAGGCCGAGGTCGAACAACCGGATCGCGTTCGTGCGACCGATTTTCGTGCGATCGGCTTCGCTGATGCTGGCCGCGTCGAACCAGGTGGCCGCATGGTCGACGTTCTCGAACGGCCAGTCGGTCGAGAAGAGGATGCGATCGGCGCCCACCTCCAGCAGCGCGTCGATCAGGGTCTGCGTCCGGAAGTTGCCCGACGTCGTCAGATGAAAATTGTTGCGGAAGTATTCGCCGAGCGGCTTCGCGGCCGGGTATCCCTTCGGTTGCTTCACCCACGCATTGCGGTTGTCGACGCGCCAGATGTTGTACGGCAGCCCCTCGCCCATGTGACCGAGCACGATCTGCAGCGACGGGTGGCGATCGAACAGGCCGCTCGCCATCAGCCGCAACGCGTGGACCGCGGTCTCCTGCGCGAACGCCCAGGTCGGACCCATCAGCCAGGGGTGGCCGTCGTAGATCTGCGACCACGCGGCAATCGGGTTGCGCGGATGCAGGTAGAACACCGTCTCGAGCTGCGCCACGACGCCCCAGAAGTCGCCGTACATCGGCGCGTCGTAGTAGACGACGTTGTCGGGCGTGTCGATCTGCGAGAAGCCGTTGACGAGCGCACCCTTGAAGCCGAGGTCGCGGACGCATCGTTCGAGTTCCGCGCTCGCGAGCTCGGGGTCCTGCAGCGGCAGCGCCGCGAACGCCTGGAAGCGATCCGGCCGACGCGCGACCTGCTCGGCGAGGAAATCGTTTGCCCGTCGTGCGATCTCGACGGCCTTCTGCGGCGACGGGATCGCCTGGACCGCGGGCGCGTTCAACGAAAGGATCATCATCTCCATCCCGTTGTCGTCCATCTCGCGCAGACGATCGTCCTGGATGTCGAGGAGCCGGCTCTTCAGCACCTCCCAGTAGTCCGCCGGCACGAAGCCGGCCGAGTCCTGGAGCGTCTCCGGAATCGCGAAGTGTTCTTCGAGCCCTATCTTTCCATTCATGCAACGACCCTCGGAGGATTGGTTTGGCCGGCGCTGATCGCGTGGCGGGACGAAGCAGCGTGATGCCGTTCGCGAACGCCGATGTCGACGCCATCGAGCGCGACGCTTGATCTGCGACGAGTATCGGGCGGCGTGCTGGTCGCGGCTAACAACTTCTGCGGATGTCGCCTATTCGCGAGATGAATGAAAGCGACGGCGTGCCCGGCGGTCGAGAGCCCTGCGTTCCGAGCGCCGGCATTCAACGAACCGATGGAACGCATCATCGTTTTTTGTTGGGCAAGCGCCCGCGGCGTTCCTAACATGGTGGTCTGTCGTCGCCGTCGGGGTCGTGGCCCCGGCGTCGACGACTCCGCGCGACACGTCGCGTCTCCGAGCGCATCGATGACCGATCACTACAGCGTCACCTTCGTCCCCAGCGGCCACACGGTCCGGTGTCCGCCTGATCGTTCCATTCTCGACGTCGGCCTCGATGGCGGCGTGAACCTGCCGTTCAGCTGCCGCTCCGGCATCTGCCGGACCTGCCGCGGTCGGCTCGTCGACGGCTCGGTGGATGTCGGCGATGTCCACGCCGCCTATCTGACGGCGGTCGACCGCGCGGCCGGTTTCATCCACCTGTGCCAGGCGAAGGCGACCGGTGACTGCACGATCGAGATCCGCGAGATCGCCCCCGATGCCGCGCTGCCGGTCCTGCATCTGCCGTCACGCGTCCTCGCGATGAAGCGCCTCGCGCCCGACGTGATGGCGTTGCAGCTCGGTCTGCCGTGCAACGAGCCGATGAAATTCCGGGCCGGGCAGTACATCGATATCGAGACGCCGGGCGGACTGCGACGCTCGTATTCGATCGCCATCCCGCCGCCGAGCGGCGGCACGCGTCGTCTCGAGATCCACATCCGCTCGATGCGCGGCGGCCACTTCACGGAGCACGTGTTCCAGCGACTCAAGGCCGGCGACCTGCTGAACGTGGTCGCGCCCCAGGGCAGCTTCGGACTCCGCGACGACGCGGACCGACCGATGATCCTCGTCTGTTCCGGCACCGGGTTCGCGCCGATGAAGTCGATCATCGAACACAGCCTCGCGAAGGGCCTGCGGCTTCCGATCCACCTCTACTGGGGCGGTCGGCAGCGCCCGGACCTCTACCTCGATGCGATGGTCCGGGAATGGGTCGCGCAGCACGACCACATCCACTACGTGCCGGTCCTGAGCGAGGCGACGCCCGCCTGCGGCTGGACCGGTCGCGTCGGCTTCGTTCATCAGGCCGTTCTCGACGACTGGCCCGACCTGGCCGGTCACGACGTTTATGCTTGCGGTGTGCCCGTCATGGTCGAGGCCGCGCGACGCGACTTCACGACGCTGGCGGGCCTGCCCGACGACCAGTTCTTCGCCGACTCGTTCGTCAGCGAAGCGGACCGCGCTGCCAACCTGATCAGGATCCCGGAGCTCACATGAATATTTTCGACCCCATCGCGCACAAACTGCCCGAAGACTGCCGTGTTCCAGCCGGCACGCGTCATTCGATCATCCAGCCGTATTGCATGAGTCACGGCACGCTCGAGTGCGCCGACCTCGATGCGTCGCGCCGCTTCTACGAGGAGTTCCTCGGACTCGAAGTCGTGCAGCACGCGATCACCGCGCTCGCGATCCGGGTCGGGATGCGCTTTCACATCGTCTGTGTCCAGGTCGGGGCCGACCAGATCCACCCGTGTCACCTGCTCAACCATTGGGGTCTCGACGTCGCCAGCCGCGAGGCGGTCGACGAAGCGCATGCGAAAGCGCTCGAGCATCAGGCGGCCTACGGCATCCGCCAGGTGCGGGACGTGATGGACATGCACGGGGTGTACTCGTTCTACCTCGAAGACGTCGACCACAACTGGTGGGAGATCCAGCACTACGAGAACGGCTTCATGCACGACGACTACTTCGACTTCGGCGACCGCTTCGGCAAGTCGGGGCCGTCGAGCGGCACGCGAACGCAGTGATGGGCGGCGTCCACGTCGCTCGCGCTTCCACGAGAGCCGAAGGCGCCGCCGCGTCCGGCCACCGCTGGCCAGGGGTGCGCCCGGAGCCGCGCACGTGAGGCTGGTCACCATCGACGACGGCCGCCGCGGCGTGTCGGGCGCGCTGCTGCGCAACGGCGATGTCGTCGATCTGCGTCGTGCGGCTTTGCCCGATACCGTCGAGACGTGGATCCCGTCCGACTTGCGAGCGTTGCTCGAAGCAGGCGCCGAAGGGATGGACATCGCGCGTCGCGTCGTCGACCGCATCGAAGCGCTCGACGACGAACGGCGCAAGGTGCTGTTCGATCAGCGGGCGCTCCTGCCGTCGGCGACGCCGCTGCTCGCGCCGCTCGCCGAGCCGAGGCTGATCCTGGCCGCCGGTCTCGCCTATCGATCGCATCTCGCGGAAATGGCCGGCACCCCGGTGCCGAAGCATCCCACCGCCTTCATGAAGAGTCCGACATCGATCACCGGGCCCGGCGCGGCGATCCGCGTCCCCGCGGACGCGGCCGCCCACGTCGATTACGAAGGCGAACTGGCGGTGGTCTTCGGGCGCGACTGTCACGGCGTATCCGAGGCCGATGCGATGGACTACGTGGCCGGCTACACGGTCGCGAACGACGTGTCGGCGCGTGACTGGGTGCGCGAGGTCTGGCAGGCGAGCGAACCCTGGGAGGCGCGCCTGACCTGGGAAGTCAACATCATGGGCAAGCAATTTCCCGGCTTCACGGCGTTGGGGCCGGCGCTGCTCACCCGGGACGAGGTGCCGGACGTCCGGCAGCTGTGCCTGACGACCCGACTCAACGGCATCACGATGCAATCGTCGACGGTCGCGGACCTGATCTTCGAATTGCCCGCGGTGATCGCGTGGTTCTCGCGTTGGTACGGCTTCACCGCCGGCGACGTGCTGCTCACCGGAACGCCGGCCGGCGTCGGCGTCGGCCGGAAGCCGCCGGTCTTCATGCATCCGGGCGACACGATCGAGGTGCACATCGACGGCATCGGGACCTTGCGGAACACGATCTCGGATTGATCCGTCCGGTGTCGCCGGCCGATCGGGGTCCGCGGCCCGAGGTCGCGGATCTTCAGGGTCGGGAGCGTCGTACGACGGGGGAAGGCGCCGTCACGGCTCCGCCCCGCCCGGTCGTCTTTTCAGACATCGGTCGCAGCGACCGTGCAGCGTCAGGTCGTGCCGCTCCACGCGAAAGCCCTGCGGCGCCAGATCCGTCATCGGACCGGGGCAGGCGTGGATGGGGAACACCCGTTCGCAGACGTCGCAATGGAAATGATGGTGATGGTGTCCCGCCGCCGTCACCGTCTCTTCGCACGGTGCCTCGTAGCGCGGAGACTGGCCGGGCAGTTCCACCGGCGACAGGGTCCCCTCTTCGACCAGACCCTTCAGCTGCCGATAGACGGTGGGCAGGCTGAGCCTCGGGACGTCGCGGGACGCTTCCGCCTGGATCTCCACGGGGCTGAGCGAACGGCCGCTCGAGTACAGGACGTTGAGGATCGCATCGCGTTGCCTGGTGTTCCGTTTCATGCGGTGATGATACTGACTTCGCGTTGCCGGTAGCGCGCGGTACCGACGCTGCTCGCGTCGAAGAACCGAAGCGATGGCCGCCGCCGCGCCGCGGAGGCCGGCGGTCGCGACGCTTCCCGTCGGGATCGCTCGGCGCTTGCACTGCTCTTGGCGCGTCACGCCATCGGCGCCGACCATGCGCATCTCGCTCATCAGCGCCTCGATGCGCGGATCGGAGTCGTCGAGGATCGTGAGCTTCCGCTCCTCGAAGCGCTCGTACGGATCCCATCCCTTCGGAATCAGGTCGCTCCACTGGGTCCTTCGCCACGGCCGGTCCGGGGTTCGCGGTCGGTGCCGGCGCGAGCGCCACGACGACCGCCTCGGTCCGCGGGACCCGCGGCGCACGAAAAGCCCCATCATTGTTATTGCAAACGAACTGTCATTACTGTTAGTGTTCGCGACGCCACGCCGCGGGCGTGATTTTTTCGGTTGACAGACGATGTTGCGCACCATCGCGCTGACGAAGCGCTACGGCGGTCAGACGGCTCTCGATCGCCTCGACCTGGACATCCGTGCGGGTGACATCTATTGCCTGCTCGGTGCCAACGGGGCCGGGAAGACCACGACCATCAACCTCTTCCTCAACTTCGTCGAGCCGAGCGAGGGGACGGCGCTGATCGACGGACTGGACGTCACCACGTCGCCGCTCGCGACGAAACGGGTCGTGGCCTACATCCCCGAGCAGGTCGCGCTTTACGGCGTCCTGAGCGGCCTCGAGAACCTGCGCTACTTCTCCGCGCTCGCGTCGGGCCGCACGCTGCCCCGCAGTCGTCTGCTCGAACTGCTGGCCGACGTGGGTCTCGACGCCGCGGCCGCGGACCAGCGGGTATCGGCCTACTCCAAGGGCATGCGACAGAAGGTGTGGATCGCCGTCGCGCTGGCCAAGGATGCCAAGGCCTTCCTGCTCGACGAGCCGACGTCGGGACTCGACCCGCAGGCGGCGAGCGAATTCTCCGATCTGCTGAAGCGCGCCAGCGACCGCGGCGTGGCCGTGCTGACCACGACGCACGATCTCTTCCATGCACGCCATACCGCGACGCGCATCGGCATCATGAAACGAGGCCGGCTCGTCGACAGCCTCGACAACCAGCGGATCGGCGAGACCGATCTGCAGGCGCTGTATCTCCAGCACATGCGAGCCTGACGATGGTGTGGCGTCTCGCGATCAAGGACGTGCTGGAGCGCTGGCGGGACGGTCGCCTGCCGTGGGCCGGCGGGGCCGTCGTCCTGCTGTTGCTCGCGGCGCTGGCCGTCGGCTTCGACCGTCAGCGCGCGGCACGGGCCGAGCAGACCGCCGGTCAGGCGCTCGATTACCAGGACTGGCTGAAGCAGGGGCGGCGCCATCCGCACGACGCGGCGCATCAGGGCATGCACGCGTTCAAGCCCGATGCCGTGCTCGCCATCGTCGACCCGGGCATCAATCCCTATATCGGCAGCACGGTGTGGTTGCAGGCCCATCGCCAGAGCGAGGTCAAGTTCCGGCCCGCGCAGGACGCGACCGGGCTGCAGCGCTTCGGCGACCTGTCGGCGTCGTGGGTCCTGCAGGTGCTCGGTCCGCTGCTCGTGATCGTGCTCGGCTTCAACGCCTTCGCCGGCGAGCGGGAGCAGGGGACCTTGCGGCAACTGGTGAGTCTCGGCGTCTCGCCCCGGCAACTGCTGGCCGGCAAGGCGATCGCGCTGCTCGCGTGTCTGGCCGTGCTGCTCGCGCCGGCGGGCGCGGTCGCCGCCGTGGCGATCGCGATCACCGGCGACGCAGCGGCAGGCGTGGACGCGGCCGTCCGCTTCGTGTCGCTCGCCGCCGCCTACGGCCTCTACCTGACGACGTTCGTGTTCGTCGCGCTCGGCGTCTCGGCGCTGGCCCCGACTTCGCGGGTGGCCATCACGGTCCTGATGGCGTTGTGGATCGGGCAGGCGGTGGTGGCGCCGCGCGTGATGTCCGAGGCGGCGCGGATCCGCTATCCCACCCCCACGCGGCTCCAGTTCGACGAGGCGCTGGCCGTCGACTGGAAGGCGACGTCCGACCGGACGTGGATGCAGGCTTTCGGCACGACCGATCGCTGGGGCCCCGAGGTTCCGTTGAACCGGTGGGGCCTCGCGCTGCAACTCGACGACCACGCCAACTACCAGGTCTACGACCGCCAATTCGGTCGGCTGTGGGACACGTGGGAGCGGCAGCAGGCGCTCCAGGAGTGGAGCGGCGTCGCGCTGCCGATGCTCGCGGTCCGTGCGTTCTCGATGGCTCTGGCCGGCACGGACTTCGCCCACCATCGCGCCTTCACCACGGCAGCGGAGCTGCATCGCCGCACGATTCAGAACCTCGTCAGCGAGGACCTGGTCGCGCATGCCGATCCGCTCGGCGACCAGCACTTCGCTTACCAGGCCGGTTCCGCATTCTGGGCGAAGGTGCCGCCGTTCGCGTATCGCCCGCCCACCGCGGGGTGGGCGTTGCGACGAGGATGGCGCGCGTCGCTCGCCCTGGTCGCCGCTTTCGTGCTCGCGGTCGCGTTCGCGATCGCCGCCACCAGCCGCCGGCGGATGCCGTGATGGCGATGCCGTCGAACGCGCGCTCGTCCGCCGGCAAGGCTTCCGTGGATCGGGCCGGCGGCAGCGAACAGCGGTGGCGGCTGCTCCTCGTCCTGCGGCAGGAGTTGCGCCTGCTGTTCGCCGACCGGAGCCTGTGGTGGGCCGGTGCCCTGTTCGTCCTGCTGCTCGGGTATGCGCTCCACAACGGCATTGCGCAGACGCGGGCGCGCGGCGAAGCGCAGGTGGCGCTGCTGGCGAGCGACACGAGCAAGCGGGCCGAGCAGCTCGAGCGACTGAAGCGCATTCTCGACGGGACCGAGCCGGCGACGCCGTTCGGCAACCCGGCCAACCCCGAGCACATGGGCGGAGGCTACGGTGCCCACCATGCGTGGATGCCGGCCGCTCCGCTGTCGCCGGTGGCGCTCGGACAGTCCGACCTGTTCCCGAGCCAGTACGCGGTGAGCTACCGGAGCAAGGTCTCGTTCATCGACGACGACATCGAGAACCCCTGGCACCTGCTGAGCGGGCACTTCGACCTCGCGTTCGTCCTCGTCTATCTGCTGCCGCTGCTGATTTTCTCGACCAGCTACAACCTGCTGTCGGCGGAGCGCGAGAGCGGCACGCTGCGGCTGCTGTTGTCCCAGCCGCTGGCAATGAGGACGCTGCTGCTCGGCAAGGTCGGTTCGCGTGCGTGCGTGCTGCTCGGTCTGGCGATGGCCGTGCCCGCGGTCGCGCTGGTCGCGATCCGCCCGGCCGAGACGATGGATGCGGGGCTGGACGCGCTGTGGTGGATCCTGATCGTCGGTGCCTACGCGACGTTCTGGTTCGCGTTGGTCGTGGTGGTCAATGCCTTCGGCCGATCGTCGGCGACCAATGCGATGGTGCTGGTGATCGCCTGGGTGATGCTGGTCCTCGTCGTTCCGGTGCTGCTCAACCTGGTGGTGACGTCCGTCAGTCCGGTGCCGTCGCGGTTGGAACTGGCCGCACGGATCCGGGTGGTGACCGCGGATGCGATGGCCCGCAACGCGAAGCTGCTGGCCACCGACTACGCGCACGTCGGCAAGCCGGAGCGCCTCGTGCCGAAGGACGGCCGTATCGCGCTGGCCGGGCGTGCGCTCGCCAACTATGCGATCGAGCGCCAGGTCGACGAGACGATGGAACCCGAACTGCGCCGCTTCGGCGCGCAGCAAGCGCGTCAGCAGGCGCTGGTCGCGCGTTACGAAGCGTTGTCGCCGGCCGCCGTCGCCTACGAAGCGATGACCGCGCTTGCCGGCAACGGCGAGCGACGGCACGCGCACTTCCTGCGGCTCGTCGACGCCTACCACCACGACTGGAAGGGCTTTTTCTTCCCGCGGATCGAAGAAGGCCGTGCCTTGACGCCGGCCGACTACGCCCGCATGCCGGTCTACGTCTGGCGCGAAGAGAACCGCGCCGACGTGACCCGCACGGCGGCCATCGCCGTCGGTCAACTGCTGCTGCCCGCGCTCGTGCTGCTCGCCGTCGGCGGATGGCGTCTGCGGCGCTATCGAGTGGCCTGACGCAACGCACATCAACAACCCGAGGGAAGCGCATGCACGCCATGACCCGGGCCGGCCTTGCGACCGCGGCCGTCGCCGTCGCCGTTCGCGCCGTTGCCGCCGAGGCCCCGAGCACCGTCCTCGATTCCGTCACGGTCGAGGGGCGGCGCGACCGCGACACCCTGCAGCTCGACACGCCGACGGCCGATACCGCGACGCGTCTCGGCCTGACGCCGCGCGAGACGCCGGCGACGGTCGACGTCCTGACGCAGGAAACGATGCAGCAGCGCGGCGAGCGGACATTCACCGAGGCGCTGCGCGGCGTGGCGGGCGTGAGCGGCGGCAATCCGCCGTCGGCGCCGACGACGCTGTCGATGCGCGGCTTCACCAACGTGCTGTTCCTCTACGACGGCGTCCGGACATCCGGTGCCGGCACCGTCAACCGCATCGAGGACACGTGGAACTACGAGCGCATCGAAGTGCTGAAGGGACCGGCGTCCGTCCTCGACGGCGACACCGCGATCGGCGGCATCGTCAACTTCGTGACGAAGCGGCCGAACCGCGACCGGCCGAGCCGCGAGGCCCTGCTGTCGTACGGCAGCTACGGATCGATGCGACTCGGCGTCGGCCTCGGCGCCGGCTTCGGCGACGCGGGGGCGTATCGGATCGACTTCAGTCACAACGACACGAAGGTCGGCACGATCGCGCGTGACGGCGAGAAGCTCGATCACCTGACGACCGGGGTTCGTTACGACGTCGGTCCGGGCACGCGTCTCGACCTGACGATCGACTACCTGCGCGACGACAACGCGGGCTACTTCGGGACGCCGCTCGTGCCGTCGACGTTCGCGACGCAGGCCACCGACGTCGTCAGCGCGCCGAACGGTCTGGTGATCGATCGACGGATCGCCCGCAACAACTACAACGTCGTCGACAACGACAATTCTTCGGCGACCTACACCGGCCATGCGCGGCTCACGCATGAGTTGACACCGGAGTGGACGCTGCGGAACGAATTCACCGCCAACCACGCGTATCGGTCGTTCCGGAATTCAGAAAGTGCGGTGTTCGTCGCGCCGGGCCTGATCAACCGCGACCAGACGTTCATCACCCACAACCAGAACTATTTCTTCGATCGCTTCGACGCGAGCCAGCGCACGACCTGGATGGGTCGCGAGAACCGGCTGGTGGTCGGCGGCGAATACGGCAAGACCGGCTTCGACAGCGCCCGTCGCTTCTCCAACGGCAGTGCCGCGACGCTGGCCGGCCTGCGCGCGACCGCAAACGATCCGGCCGACACCTACTTCAACGACGACCCGACCCTGAGCGTCGGCGGCGGCAACCGGACCGACACGACGTCCGACGTGAAGAACGCCGCGGTCTTCGTCGAGGATGCGCTGAAGCTGACCGACGCGTTGACCGCGGTGATCGGCTTTCGCCATGATCACATCGACCTCGCTCGCGGCATCCGCGATCTCAATCTGGCCACGTTCACGGCGTTCGACACTCGATACAACGCCAACTCGCATCGCGTCGGGGCCGTGTACGCGCTGAGCCCGGAGACCAGCGCGTATGCGCAGTATGCGAACGCGACCATCCCGGTCACGACGCCGTTCCTGCTCTCGGCCAGCAGCACGAGTTTCCCGTTGTCGCGGGGGCGTCAGTTCGAGGTAGGTTTGAAGCAGACGCTGTTCGATCATCGGCTCGACTGGACCGCCGCGGTCTACAAGATCGGGCTCGACAACGTCCTCTCGCGCGACGAGAACAACGCCAACGTCACGGTGAACAACGGCCGGCAGTCGTCGCACGGCGTCGAGGTCGCGGTCGCCTGGAAAGCGACGCCGGCATTGACGCTGTCGGGCAATGTCGCGGCGCTCCGCGCGCAGTTCGACAACCTGATCGAGGCCGGGGGCATCTCGCGTGCCGGGAACACGCCGCCGAACGTGCCGGGGCGCGTGGCCAACCTGTTCGCCGGATACAGCATCCCCGGGCTGCCGTCCGAGCTGTATGTCGGCGTCAATCACACGTCTTCGATGTACACCGACAACGCGAACCAGATCCGCATCAACGGCCACACCACGGCCGACGCGGCGATCAACTACTTCGTTCGCCCCGTGCTGCTGACGTTCCGGGTCCGCAATCTCACCGACAAGCTGTACGCGACCTATGGAGGCCGCGCGACGACGCAGGTCCTGATCGCCCCGCTGCGGACCTTCGAATTCACGGCGCAGCTCCGGTTCTGATCCGCACCAGCAAGCGACTCTCGTTCTACTGCACTGCCTCGCTCAACTGCCGCACGGCCCGCGCGAGCAAAGCGATGCCGGCATCGATCTCGGGAACGGTCGCGGTCACGAAGGACAGGCGCAGCGTCGCGTCGTCGCCGTCGCCGTCGTGCAGGTAGAAGGCCGAGCCGGGGACGAACGCGACGCCGTTCTCGAGGGCGATCGGAAGCAACGCGCTCGCGGAAAGCCCTGCCGCCAGCCGCGCCCAGATGAACATGCCGCCACCGGGGACGTTCCACTGCAGTGCCTGGGCGGCGCCGTGACCGTCTGCACCGAACTCCCGGCCCAACGCCGCGAGCATGGCGTCGCGCTGAACCCTGTACCGCGCCCGGATGGACGCGACATGGCGGCCGAGGAAGCCGTCTTCGATGACCGCCGCCACGACACGCTGCGCGAAGGTCGACGGTTGTAGATCGGCTGCCTGCTTGGCCATCGCCAATCGCTTGTGCACCTCGCGCGGGGCGACCGCGAAGCCGAGCCGCAAGCCGGGTGCCAGGACCTTCGAGAACGTCCCGAGGTAGACGGTGTCCTCGGGCGCGAGCGCCGCCAGCGGCAGCGGGGGCGGCGCGTCGTACCAGAGGTCGCCGTACGGATTGTCTTCGACGAGCGGCAGTCCGAGGTCGACCGCCCGTTCAACGAGGTCGGCCCGACGCGCGGCGCTGATCGTCCGCCCCGTGGGATTCTGGAAGGTCGGCAGCACGTACAGGAATCGCGGCTTCGCACCGTCCGCACACCGATCGGCGAAGTGATCGAGATCGATGCCGTCCGCGTCGCCTCGCACGTCGGCGACCTCGGGTTCGACGGTGCCGAAGGCCTGCAGCGCGCCGGGGTACGTGGGCCGTTCGACGAGGATTCGATCCCCACGGTCGACCAGCGCGCGACCGACCAGGTCGAGCCCCTGTTGCGAGCCGTTGGTGATCAACACCTGTTCGGCGCGGACCGGCCACGGCAGGCTCCTGGCGACGGCCTCCCGCAACTCGGGAAGTCCCTCGGTGGCGGTGTATTGCAACGACGACGCAGCGTCGGCGCCCGTCAGGATGCGCTCGCAAGCCTGCCGGAAAGCCGCCACCGGAAAGGCTCTCGGCGACGGCATGCCGGCCGCCAGACCGATGATGCGACCCGACTCTTCGACGATGCGGTTCAGGTCACGAATGATCGAAGGCGCGGCGCGGCGCGTGCGGGACGCGAAGGCCCAGGTCATCGGGAACGATTCCTCCGGGTTGCGGAACGGGACACTACGATGGATTTGAAGCCTGGCCTCGCTGCGACAGGTGCGTCACGAGCAGCTGTGCCGCCGGCTGGAGTGCATCGTACCGCTGGAAGCAGATCGCGAACTGACGCGTTGCCCAGGGATCGGTCAACGGGATGAGCTTGACCCCCGTCTTCAAGGAGAACGATTGGCCGACCTCGAGAGGGATCACGCTGATCCCGAGGTTGGCGGCCACCACGCGGAAAGCCGAGTCGAAGTTCGACACGATGACGCGGTACGACACGGTGCGGCCGATTCGCGCGGCGGCTTGATTCAGCATCGTGTGGACCGCCGTGCTGGGCTGCAGCCCGACGTGTTCGTGGTCCAGGGTCTGCTCGAACCTGATCCTGGATCTCGCCGCGAGCGGGTGATCGGGATGGACCGCAAGGCCCAGCCGGTCCTTCCGATACGGCTTGCGTTGCAAGCCGGTGAGATCGACACGATCCCAGCACACCCCGACCGCCGTGCTGCCTTCGCGAAGTTGCCGCGTGACGTCTCGCGACATCCGCTCTTCGATATCGACCTTGATGTTCGCATTGGCGGGCTCCCGCATGAACGAAGCGACGTCATCGAGCAGCGACTCCGCGATCGCGGATGCGCTGGCGATCAATCGCACGTTCCCCTTGATCCCGACCGCGAACGCGGACACGTCGCTGGCGATGCGGTCCATCGTGAACAGCATCGTCCGCGCGTGCTCGAGGAGCGCCAGTCCGGCGGGTGTCGGCTCGACGCCGCGGCGGGCCCGAACCAGCAGCGGCGTGCCCAGGTCCGCCTCGAGCTGGGCGATCCGTTTGCTGATCGCGGATGGCTCGATATGTTCCTGCTCCGCCGCGCGGGCCATGTTGCGGTGGTCGCAAACGGCGACGAGCAGACGCAAGGTCTTCAGATCCATGTCGCGCATGGCGTGCTCTCTGTGCGTTGCCGGACGGGAACTCCCAGGTTTCCAAAATAGCTCTTTCACTGCAATGGGGAAAGCCCGAGAGTCCAACCGCCGGCCATGACGGCTCGAACGACCAAGCACCGGCGGTCGCCGCTTCCGCGCACCGACCCGACGAGCGACGCCGCGTAACGACGGCGCGAAAAGATTATTTGGAGACGCGATGAACTTGCCGATTGCCGGCCACGTGGCCGAGAACACGTGGGACCTCTATCGACGGATCGCCTGGAAGCTCTTACCGGTGCTCTTCGCGGTACAGGTCGTCGGCTTCCTCGACCGCGTCAATGTCGGCTTCGCCAAGCTGCAGATGCAGAGCGACCTCGGGCTGAGCAATGCGGCCTACGGATTGGGGGCGGGCATCTTCTTCATCGGTTACTTCCTCTTCGAGGTACCGAGCAATCTGCTGCTCAACCGCGTCGGCGCGAAGGTGTGGTTCGCGCGGATCCTCGTGACCTGGGGCGCGGCCACCATCGCGATGGCGTTCGTCAAGGACGAGACCTGGTTCCTCATCCTTCGATTCATCGTCGGTGCAGCGGAGGCCGGTTTCGCGCCCGGGACGCAGCTCTATTTCTCGCAATGGTTCCCCGCGAAGTACAGGGGCCGCATCAACGGGCTCTTCCTGATGTCGATCCCGCTGTCGATCGTGCTGGGAGGTCCGCTTGCCGGCCTGATCCTCCAGCACCTCCATCGGCTGGGCGGCATCGGGGGATGGCAATGGTTGTTCATCATCGAGGGCCTTTTGAGCATCGGCTTGACGCCGTGGCTTCTGCTCGCGCTTCCCAGTCGGATTGCCGATGCCCGATGGCTGACCGGCGCGGAGCGTCTCATCGTCGAGCGTGACGTCACGGCGCTTGCACACGGCGCCGGTCTGTCCACGATCCGGGCCCTGCTGACTGCGCCGAGGACGCTCCAACTGTCGTTGATCTATTTCCTGATGCAATGCGGGAACTACGGCGTCGCGTTCTGGCTTCCGCAGATCATGAAGAACACCGGCATCGACTCGCCCGTCGAGATCGGGCTCCTGAGCGCGTGCCCGTACCTCCTCGCGCTGATCACCATCCTGGCGGTCGGCTACCTGTCCGACCGGTCGGAACGGCGCGTCCGCTGGCTCGCGGCGTGTGCGCTCGTCGCGGCAGCGGGTCTGGCGCTTTGCGGGATGTTCATCCAGGACACGTTGATCGCCCTGTTGGGCCTGAGCCTCGCCGCCGCGGGCATCCTGGGGACCATCCCGGTCTTCTGGGCCATGACCGCCCGGTTCTATTCGGGCGTGGCCGCAGCCGTCGGGTTCGCCATCATCAACGCGATCGGCAACCTCGGCGGATTCGCCAGTCCGTATCTCATCGGATTGATCGCCGATGCGTACGGATCGCCGTTGATCGGCTTGTATGCGCTGAGCGCGGTCGAGGTGCTCGCTGTCCTGCTGCTGCTCGTCTATGTCCACGACCGCCCCACGCCTCGGCTGGCCGTGGCGGCAGGAACGGGAGCCCAGGTGCCATGATGACCATCGGCGTGACGGGAGCCTCGGGCCACCTCGGTGGTGCCGTCATCGAGAGGCTTCGCGATGCACGGCGTACCGGGTCGAAGGTCGTTGCGTTGACGCGAAACGTTTCGTCGTTTCCGCATGCGGGATCGGTCGATGCCGTCCGCGCCGCCGACTTCAACGACGGCGAGTCGCTGGTCGAGTCGCTCCGAGGCATCGACCGCCTCCTGCTCGTCTCCGTCGAAGGTCCCGACAACGAACGGGTCCAACTCCACCAGCATGCGATCGACGCGGCGGTCGCAGCGGGCGTCGGGCGGATCGTCTACACCAGCTTCTTCGACGTCGACCCCGCATCGCCGTCGAGCGTGGCCCGCGTGCATCGCCTCACCGAAGAAGCGGTCCGGCGTGCCGGCGTCGCGTGGACATTCCTCCGCAACGGCCCCTACATCGACAACATCGCAGCGCGGATCGCGGAAGCCGCTCGGGACAACGGGGTCTTCCGCATGGCGGCGGGAACCGCGCGGATGCCGTTCATCGCGCGCGCCGACATCGCCACGGCGGCGGCGGCCGCGCTGGTTCGCGACGAGCACGGCAATGTGTCCTATCGGCTGAGCGGCCTGGAGCTTCTCGGCTACGACGACCTGTGCAGCCTGATCTCCGATGCGATCGGGCGCCGGGTCCGCTACGAAGACCTCGACGACGACGCGCATCGTCGAGAACTCATCAGGACCGGGACTCCCGAAGAATACCTGGGCCGCCGGGTCGCCTATGCGCAGGCGATCCGGCAAGGGTTCATGACCGCGCTGACCGAAGACTTCAAGACGTTGACGGGTGCGGCGCCTCGGTCGATCGGCGACGTCATCCCGGAACTGATGAAGGCCCGATAGTCGCGAGCAGCACGACGTCCGCCCGAGTACGGCTTCGCCGCGAGGTCGCATGCCGACGCCCTAGTCGAGTTTCCCGTCCGGAATTGCGAGGCTTCCAAAATACCTCTTTCGTTGCTGTGAGGAAAGTCTAGAGTCACGTCCACCGGCGGCATCGAAGACCGGCGAGATCACGAAGGAGACGAGAGATGGCGCGCTACCCCTCCCGGGTCGTCGTTCGCGAAGTGGGATTGCGCGATGGCCTGCAGAGCATCCAGTCCGTGCTGCCCACCGAGCGGAAGATCGAGTGGATCCGGGATGCCTACGACGCCGGTCAGCGCGCGATCGAGGTCGGCTCGTACGTGCCGGCGCGCCTGCTGCCGCAACTCGCCGACACCGCCGACCTGGTCGCGTTCGCGAAGACGCTGCCCGGCCTGCGGGTCTCGGTGCTCGTGCCGAACCTGCGCGGCGCCGAGCGGGCGATCGAGACCGGCGCGGACCTGCTGCTGGTCCCGCTGTCGGCGAGCCACGCACACAGCCTGGCGAACCTGCGGAAGACGCCGGACGAAGTCGTCGCCGAGGTCGCGCGCATCCGTGCGGCGCGCGACGCGGCCGGGTCGAAGACCGAGATCGAGGGCGGCATCGGCACCGCGTTCGGCTGCACGATCCAGGGCGACGTGGCGACCGTGGAAGTGCTTCGCTGCATGCAGGCGCTGCTGGACGCGGGCGCCGATCGCGTCAGCATCGCCGACACCGTCGGCTACGCGGACCCGGGCACCGTTCGCGAACTGTTCGAGCAGGCTCGAGCGATCGCAGGCGACCGGTTCTGGTGCGGCCACTTCCACGACACGCGCGGCCTCGCGCTCGCGAACGTCTATGCGGCGCTGGAGACCGGCGTCGCCTGCTTCGACGCGACGCTCGCCGGCATCGGCGGCTGCCCGCATGCGCCGGGCGCGAGCGGCAACGCGTCGACCGAGGACCTCGCCTTCATGCTCGCGAGCATGGGGATCGACACCGGCATCGACATCGACCGGCTCCTGGCGCTGCGCGCGAAGGTGGCCGACTGGCTCGCCGGCGAATCGCTCCACGGGGCGCTCGGTCTCGCCGGTCTGCCGAAGAACTTTCGGCCCTACACGGACCATCACGTCGCGGCGGCTTCGGCCTGAACATCATGAAAAAGATCCAGTCCACCGGTCTGCCGCTCGACGGCGTCCGCGTCATCGAGTTCACGCACATGGTCATGGGTCCGACGTGCGGGATGATCCTTGCCGACCTCGGCGCCGAAGTGATCAAGATCGAACCGCCGGGCGGCGACAAGACGCGGAAGCTCCCGGGCCTCGGCATCGGCTTCTTCCGCTCGTTCAACCGCAACAAGAAGAGCGTCGTGCTCGACTTCAAGACGCCCGAGGGTCACGCCCAGGCCCTCGAGCTGATCGGGCAGTCCGACGTGATGCTCGAGAATTTCTCGCCGGGCCTGATGACGAAGCTCGGCCTCGACTACGACGCGCTGGCCGACCGCTTCCCGCGCCTCATCTACGTATCGCACAAGGGCTTCCTGCCCGGGCCGTACGAGAAGCGCCTCGCGCTCGACGAGGTCGTGCAGATGATGGGCGGCCTGTCGTACATGACCGGTCCGCGCGGCAGGCCACTCCGCGCCGGCACGTCGGTCAACGACATCATGGGCGGCATGTTCGGCGCGATCGGCGTCCTCGCGGCGTTGCGCGAACGCGAGAAGACCGGACAGGGCCAGGAGATCCAGAGCGCCCTCTTCGAGAACTGCGTGTTCCTCTCGTCGCAGCACATGCAGCAGTTCTCGATGACGAACGAGCCGCCGCCGCCGATGCCGTCGCGCGTCTCGGCCTGGAGCGTCTACGACGTCTTCACGCTCGCCGAACATCAGCAGCTGTTCATCGGTGCGGTGAGCGACAAGCAGTTCCTCGAACTCTGCCGCGTCATCGATGCGCCCGAGCTCGCGAACGATCCGGAGCTCGCGACGAACGCGCTGCGGGTCGACGTGCGTCCCGATCTGCTGGAGCGGCTCGGCAAGGTCCTCGCGCACCATCGCATCGAGGACCTGATGCCGAGGCTCGAAGCGGCCGGCATTCCCTACGCGCCGATCGTGCAGCCCGAGCAGTTGCTGACCGATCCGCATCTGATCGCGAGCGGCGGCCTGGTGCCGATGCAGACCGACGACGGCAGCTCGACGCAGGTCGTGCTGCTGCCGCTGACGCTCGGCGGCCGGAGACCCGGCGTCCGTCAGCCGCTCGCGAAGGTCGGCGAGCACAACGACGAGATCCTGTCGCGCCTCGTCGATCACCACCCGGCTTGAAATCTTTCGAACTTCCGCTCGGAGCACTCCGCATGGCCGACCTCTTCGACAATCCGATGGGACTGATGGGCTTCGAGTTCGTCGAATTCGCATCGCCCGCGCCCGGCACGCTGGAACCGGTCTTCGAACGGATGGGCTTCGCGCTGGTCGCGAAGCATCGTTCGAAGGACGTCGTGCTGTTCCGCCAGGGCGACATCAACTTCATCGTCAATCGCGAGCCGAACAGCGCCGCGGCCTACTTCGCGGCCGAGCACGGACCGTCGGCCTGCGGCCTCGCGTTCCGCGTCAAGGATTCGCACAAGGCGTACGCACGGGCCCTCGAGCTCGGCGCGCAACCGCTCGACATGCCGGTCGGACCGATGGAGCTGCGCCTCCCGGCGATCAAGGGCATCGGCGGCGCGCCGCTCTACCTGATCGATCGCTTCGAGGACGGCAAGTCGATCTACGACATCGACTTCGAGTTCATCGACGGCGTCGACCGACATCCGGTCGGCCACGGCCTGAAGCTGCTCGACCACCTGACGCACAACGTCTATCGCGGCCGCATGACGTTCTGGGCCGACTTCTACGAGCGCCTCTTCAACTTCCGCGAGATCCGCTACTTCGACATCCGGGGCGAGTACACGGGCCTGACGTCGAAGGCGCTGACCGCGCCCGACGGCAGGATCCGCATCCCGTTGAACGAGGAGTCGTCGAAGGGCGCAGGCCAGATCGAGGAGTTCCTGATGAAGTTCAACGGCGAGGGCATCCAGCACGTCGCGCTCCTGACCGACGACCTGCCGTCGACGATCGACCGGCTCGCACTCGCCGGCGTGCCGCTGATGACGCGGCCGAACGACCACTACTACGAGGCGCTCGACCGGCGCCTGCCGGGGCACGGCCAGCCGGTCGGCGAGCTGAAGACCCGCGGGATCCTGGTCGACGGCACCACCGAAGGCGGCCCTCCGCGCCTCTTGCTGCAGATCTTCTCCGACACGTTGTTCGGTCCCGTCTTCTTCGAGTTCATCGAGCGAAAGGGCGACGACGGTTTCGGCGAAGGCAATTTCAAGGCGCTGTTCGAATCGATCGAGCGCGACCAGGTCCGGCGCGGCGTGCTCGCCACGCAGTAGCCGCCGCGGGCCGGCGCCTTCGCCGGTTGGTTCCCCCGTTCCGATCGCAGGCCCCTGCAGAGGGTCGCGGTCCTTCCTTTGTCAGGAGACGACCATGCAGTCCGCAACGACCACCGGGTTCGGCATCGATGCCGGCCCCCGAGCGGTTCCCTCCCCGTCGTCCGCCGCCGAGCTCTCGGCCCGCATGGATCGGCTCCCCGCGACACGGCATCTGTGGATGCTCGTCACGCTGATCTCGCTCGGTGGTTTCTTCGAGATCTACGACCTCATCTTCACCGGCTACATCGCGCCGGGGATGACGAAGAGCGGGCTGCTGCAGACCACCACGACGACCTTTTTCGGCATGGAGGGCATCGCCGGCTTCATCGCCGCGACCTTCGCCGGCCTGTTCGTCGGCACCTTCTTCTTCGGCTGGCTGCCGGACCGCTTCGGTCGGAAGGCGGTGTTCACCTATTCGCTGCTCTGGTACTGCCTGGGGTCCGCGATCATGGCCTTCCAGACGTCGTCGGAAGGGCTCGTCTTCTGGCGCTTCGTCACCGGCATCGGTGTCGGCGTCGAGATCGTCACGATCGACGTCTACATCACCGAGCTGGTCCCGCAGCACATGCGCGGACGGGCGATGGCGTTCAACCAGACGATCATGTTCCTCGCGGCGCCCGCGGCCGCGCTGTTGTCGTACTTCCTGGTGCCCAACGTCTACTTCGGAATCGACGGCTGGCGCTGGGTCGTGCTGATCGGCTGCGCCGGCGCGGTCGTCGTCTGGTTCATCCGCCGCGCGGTGCCCGAGAGCCCGCGCTGGCTGGCGATGAAGGGGCGCGTCGACGAGGGCGAGCGCGTCGTGTCGGCGATCGAGGCGAAGGTCGCAGCCGAGTCCGGCGAGCCGCTACCGCCTCCGGCACCGCCGGTCGTCCGGCATAAGACCCCGACAGCCAGCTTCTCCGCAATGTGGAGGCCGCCGTACCGGTCCCGCCTGATCCTGCTGATCGTCTTCAACTTCTGCCAGGCGATCGGCTACTACGGGTTCGCCAACTGGGTGCCGACGCTGCTGATCGGCCAGGGGATCACGGTCACGAAGAGCCTGCTGTACGCGTTCGTCATCGCGATCGCGCTGCCGTCGGGCCCGTTGCTCGCGATGCTGTACGCGGACAAGGTCCAGCGGAAGTGGCTGATCATGGGCGGGGCGTCGGCCGTCATCGTCTTCGGCCTGACCTTCGCCCGGATGCGCGACGTGCTGCCGCTGATCGTCCTCGGTGTCCTGATCAGCCTCGCAGGCCAGACCATCTCGGTCGCCTATCACGCGTATCAGGCCGAGTTGTTCCCCACCCAGATCCGTTGCCGCGCCAACGGGCTCGTGTACTCGGCGAGCCGGGTCGGGGCGATGTTCTCCGGCTTCCTGATCGCGTTCCTGCTCCGCGACTTCGGCGTGGCCGGCGTGTTCGTCGGCGTCACGGCCTGCTACGCCGTCGTCATCGTCGCGATCGGCGTGTTCGGTCCGAAGACCAACGGCCTCCGGCTCGAGGAGATCTCGCATTGAAGGACGCCACGACGGATCTCGCGTGGTCGGGCCGCCTTCACCGTGCGGGTTCCTCGGTCAGCAGCGACGTCAACGTGTCCGCCGGCAGATGGCGGAGCTGATCCGCATCGAGCTTGCCGACGAACTTCCATCCGTTGGGCAGCTTGATGAAGGCGAAGGCGGTCGGCAGGTCGACGTAGATCGCGTAGTCATCAACGTCGACGCGCTGTTTGCCCTGCGGCTCCGCCGCGCCGCTGCCGAACGTGGCGACGAGCGCGCAGGTCGCCGCGACGGCATTCAGGTACGAGAGATGCGTCTTCATGGCTGATGTCCTTCGATGAGGTGAATCGGGTCTTTCGTTCAATGGGCCGCGTCGGGCCGCGTCCCGTTCCGCGACTCGTCGGCGGCCCAGGTCTCGGTGACGAGGCCTTCGTTCGCCGCGACTTCCACGGACCTCGTAGCCACGTCGCCGACAGCCGGTCGACCATGCGCGTCGCCGCCGGTCGCGTAGCCCCCGACCGCGAGGAGCGCGACCAGGGCGGCGATCGCGAGACCTTTCGCTCGTCCAGGCGTTGCACACGAAGCGCCTCCCGATCGGACGGAGGAGGACGGTGAAGCGGTCGGGACGAGCAGGGCAAACGAAGAGGGGGCACGCATGGGAGGCTCCTGGCCGGTGGTTGTCGAGGCGTCGTTGCCGTCGAGGTCCGCATGGTGCGAAGCGCACGTTGCACCGACGCTTCGCGCGGCCGGCCACCGTGTTTCATTCGTTTCAGCGGGAATACCGCTTGCCGGGACGCTGCGGCTTGCCGCACAGTCCACTCATGCACTCGCCGCCCCGTCACTGATGGACGAGCAGAACCAGGTCGATATCCCGCCGTCGTTCATGGCGATCCATTCGCGGAACGGACGCCCCATCGCGACCCGCGCCACCATCGAGGCGCGCTACGACCTCTGCGAGGACCTGGCGATCCAGACCGCCGAGTTCTGCCGGCAGTTGCAGTCCAAGGAAGAGCTGTCGGAAGCGACGATCCTGCGGCGCTGCCGCGCCGGGCTTCGCGAGGGCGACGCGATGGGTGCGGCCGAGGCGGACTGGGTGGTGATTCGCGCGGCCGAGTTGCTCGACTGGCGTCGCCCGGATGATCTGGTCGACGACCCCCGGTTCGACGGCCGCTGACGCTACGACGCCTCGGTGCGCAACGGGCCGACCCAGGCGCAGCCGATGTCGACGATCAGGCCGAGCGGCCCGGTGCCGATCAGCGTGAAGCCGTCGTCGTTCGCGGTACCGATCATGTCGAGCGAATAGTGTTCCGGGAGGCGCGAATTCATCGTCGCCGCCGGCGTCATCAGGACGTCGAAACTCGCGGTGAGGTTGTTGCTGCGTTCCCGAAGGTGGCCCTGGAGCTTGAACCGCCCGTCGTCGCCACGACCGTGGTTGTCCTGCAGCAGGAAGGTGCCCTTCCCGGCATAGCCGGACGCGCTGAAGTGCATCGAGTACGTTCCATCCTTCATGTGACCTCCGGGCCGTCGACGCGAAAGTCATTCTGGCGTCCCGGTCGACGCGTCGCTGTCGGAATCGACCGCAATGGCGACCGGGGAAGTCGGCGGCGACCCGTCAGCCTTCGATCGCGTTCTCGAGTCGGCAGGCGGGCCGGCGAGCGACCGCTTCGACCGTGCGTCGGTTATCTTCGGGTCGGTTCCCGCCCGCTCGTTCGCCCCCGACCGATGTCCGACCCCGTTCCAGCCGTCACGCGCCGCCAGCTCCTGTCGATGATCGGCAGGACGGCGGGCGGCGCGATGATGTACCAGGCAATGACGTCGCTCGGCCTGGCCGGCGAGTCGTCGTTCCGCGGGTCGCCGACGCTCGAAGGCGCGAAGCCGGGGACGTCGGTGCTGGTGATCGGCGCCGGAATCGCGGGTCTCGTCGCCGCGTTCGAGCTGCGGAACGCCGGCTATCGGGTCCGCGTGCTGGAGTACAACGACCGGGCGGGCGGACGCGCGTGGACCGTGCGCGGCGGCGACCGCTATGTCGAGCTCGGCGGCGCGGCCCAGACGTGCGGCTTCGCGGACGGCGAGTACTTCAATCCCGGTCCCTGGCGCATCCCGTATCACCATCACGCGGTGCTGTCGTACGCACATCGCCTCGGCGTCGCGCTCGAGCCGTTCGTGCAGGTCAACTACAACGCGCTGGTGCACTCGTCGCGCGCCTTCGGCGGCCAGCCGCAACGCTACCGGCACGTGCAGAGCGACTTCCAGGGCCACGTCGCCGAACTGCTCGGCAAGGCGACGTCGCAAGGCGCGCTCGACGGCGCGCTGTCGCTCGAGGATCGCCAGAAGCTGCTCGAAGGCCTGCGCCACTGGGGCGCCCTGGACCGGTCGCTCCGCTACCGCGCGAACGAGCGGAGTAGCGAGCATCGCGGCTACGACGTCGACCCGGGCGGCGGCCTCGCGCCGGCGGCGTTGCCGTCGACGCCGCTCGGCTTCGACGAACTGCTGCGCGGCGAGGTGTGGCGTGCGATCTCCAGCGGTCAGGAGTACGAGTTCCAGAGCGCGATCTTCCAGCCGGTCGGCGGCATGGATCGCATCGCGAAGGCGATCGCGGCCGAGGTCGCGACCGCGATCCGCTTCGGCGCGAAGGTCACGCAGATCGCGCAGGACGACCGCGGCGTGTCGGTGACCTGGGTCGACGCGGCGAGCGGGGCCACGCCGACGACCGAGCGCGCGGACTGGTGCGTCTGCACGATCCCGTTGTCGATCCTCGGACAACTCGACCTGCAGGTCGACGCGCCGATGCGGGCCGCGATCGCCGCGGTGCCGTACGAAGCGTCGATCAAGATCGGCCTGCAGTTCAAGCGCCGCTTCTGGGAACAGGACGAGGCGATCTACGGCGGCATCAGCACCACCGACCTGCCGATCGGCCGCATCTCGTATCCGTCGCACGGCTACGGCGGGCGCGGCAAGGCGGTGCTGCTCGGCGCGTACACGTTCGGGCCGAACGCGTACGAGTTCACGGCGTTGTCACCGGAAGCGCGCATCGAGGCGGCGCTCGATGCCGGCAGCCGCCTGCATCCGCAATACCGCGCGGAGTTCGACCAGGGGTTCTCGGTCGGCTGGCATCGCGTGCCGTCCGCGCTCGGCTGCTTCGGCGGGTGGACCGACGCGGCGCGGAAGGCGCATTACTGGAATCTCTGCGCGATCGACGGCCGCATCGTGCTGGCCGGCGAGCATGCGTCGGACCTGCCGGCCTGGCAGGAGGGCGCGGTGCTGTCCGCACTCGACGCGATCGAACGCCTGCATCGGAAGGTCGTGGCGTGAGCGGCGGCTCGCGGATCGCGCTGGCGCTCGTCGGCGCGGCGTTGTGCACCGGTTCCGCGGTCGCCGCCGATGTTCCGTCTTTCTCGAAGGGTCGCGGCTTCGACGCGCGATCGGGCGAGGCGCTCTACCGCTCGATCTGCCAGGGCTGTCACATGACGGACGGACGCGGAGCGGTCGGCGCCGGCCGCTATCCGTCGCTGGTCGCCGACGCCCGGCTCGCGACCGCCAGCTATCCGGTGCTGATGGTCCTGAACGGCAACGGCGCGATGCCGTCGTTCGCGGGCGCGCTCGACGACGCGCAGGTCGCGGCGGTGGTCGGCTACGTCCGCACCCACTTCGACAACCGTTACGACGACGCGGTCGCACCGGCGCAGGTGACTGCCCTGCGAACGCGTCCGGCGCCACGCTGAAGAGAGAGCCCACCATGCCGATCCCCCGAGTCCTCGCCGTGTCCTTCGCCGTCGTCGTCGCCGGTTGTGCGACG
Organism: uncultured Burkholderiaceae bacterium; assembly: GCA_964242935.1. Lineage (GTDB taxonomy): Bacteria > Pseudomonadota > Gammaproteobacteria > Burkholderiales > Burkholderiaceae_D > CAHJXF01. Next base: position 61,807 of record CAXTDA010000001.1, read on the forward strand.
CCGCCCGAGATCATGCGGCGACCGCTGCCGAACTCGACGTTCCCGATCTCGTCGTCGGTCGAGGTCAAGGGCGATGTGTCGACGATCTACCTGTCCGGGCAGGTTCCGCCGAACGTCGATCCGACGCCGGCGCCGGACCGTCCGCCCGTCTACGGCCGAGACACCGAGGCGCAGGCGACCGCCATCCTGCAGAACATCGCGAAGACGCTCGACGGCATCGGACTGACGATGGGCGACGTCGTGAAGATGCAGGTGTTCCTGGTCGGTGATCCGGCCTTGGGCGGCAAGATGGACAACGCAGGTTTCAGCCGCGCCTACACGCAGTTCTTCGGCACCGCCGCGCAGCCGAACACGCCGGCGCGCTCGGTGTTCCAGATCGTGGCGCTGAGCAACCCGGCCTGGATGCTCGAGATCGAGGTGGTCGCGGTCCGACGCCGACCGTAGCCGCTCACACCGGGGCAGGCCCCCGCGTCGGTCCGCTCGGCGAGTCGACCTTCACGACCCGCCCCGTCTCCGCCGCGCCATAGATCGCGGCGATCAGGCGCATGTCCTGGAGCCCCTCGGCGCCGCCGGTGTGCGGCTGCGTGCCGGTCGCGACGCATGCGCTCATGTGGTCGATCTCCTTCATGAACTGGTCGGCCTCGCGGATCATCGGCTCGAACGCGGTCTCGACGCCGTCGACGAGCGAGCTGCCGCGCAGCTTCAGGCCGTTGTACGAGAACGCCGGGTCCATCTCGGCCCAGCCCGTCGTCCCGTTGACCCGGAGGAAGCGCGAGAGGTGCGCCCCGTAGCTGGTCGAGCATTGCGCCATCAGGCCGCTCGGATAACGCAGCTGGAAGTGCACCGTCTCCTCGATCTCGCGGAAGCGCGGATCGTCGGGTGTCGAATAGACCTGCGCGACCACCTCGGTCGGCTCCTCGCCGGACAGGAAGCGGGTCGCGTTGAGGCAGTAGATGCCGACGTCGGGCAACGCCCCGCCGCCGGCGAGCGCGCGGCGGTGACGCCACTGCGGCGTGTTCGCCTCGTTCTGCGAGTTGCACGCGAGGATCTGCTTGATGGTGCCGAGCCGGCCCTCGCGCATCAACTTGCCGAGCGCCTGGTTGTGCGGTTCGTACTGCTGCCGGTACGCGATCATCAACAGCTTCTTCGCGCGGTCGCAGGCGTCGATCATCTGCTGGCACTCGGCGACGCTGTTCGCCATCGGCTTCTCGCACAGCACGTGCTTGCCGATGCGCGCCGCGCGGACCGTGTACTCGAGGTGCATGCTGTTCGGCAGCACGATGTAGACGGCGTCGACGTCGGCCTGGTCCGCGAGGCGCTCGTAGCCGGCGTAGTCGTAGACGGCGGTGTCGGGAAGGCCGAGCGACTTCGCGAGCTGCAGACCCTTCGCGCGGTCGCCGGTGACGAGCGCCGTGATCTTCGAGTACTGGGTCTTCGCGAACGCCGGGACGATGGCCTCCATCGTCAGGTGCCCAATGCCGACCACCGCGTAGCCGATGCGCTTGCCGGGTTCGAGCGGCAGCGGCTTGATGTCGCCCGGCGGCTCGGTCTTCGGCTCCTGGATCGCTTCGAAACGGATCGTCGGCGTCGGGATCGACGGGGCGGCCGCCGCGGCACCGACCACGCTCGCGGCGAGCGAGCCGCCGGCCAGGGCGAGGAAGGAACGGCGGGACGGGACTGCAGCGCTCGGAAGCGTCATTCGACGACCTGCGGGTGACTGGATGGTGGGCGCGCCGACGGGCGTCGGATGAACGGCGGCGGCATCACTTGCCGACGGCCTCGTAAAGCAGCGCGAGCGTCTTCGCGCCGGTCTCGGTCGTGAAGTCGCCGGCGAGTTCGGCCGCGAGCGTGACCACCGACGTCATCACCGCGCCGCTGGTGGTCGCGCGACTCCAGGCGGCCGCCTCGGTGCGATCGGAGAAGCCGCCGCACGCATCGATCGCGATCTGCACCGCGTAGCCGGCCTCGAGCGCGTCGAGCGCGGTGCGCAGCACGACGATCTCCGACGCGACGCCCGCGAGGACCAGCGTCTTCCGACCGGTCGCGCCCAGCGCGGCGACCAGGCCGTCGTCGCCGAACGCCGTCGTCACCGTCCGCGGACGCGGCTCGACATCGCCGAGCGGTTCCAGGACCGCCTTCAGGAAGGCGCCGCCGGGCGGGACCGACGACAGGAAGACCGGCAGTCCGTGCAGCATGCTCAGCTTGGCGAGCGCCCCGGCGGTACGGCGCAGCTTGTGGCGGCCGATCGTCTTGGCGCTGCCGACGATGTGGTCCTGCAGGTCGAGAAAGAGGACGGCGATTTCTTCGGTGTTCACGCTCGGCATGTCGGCTCCCGGGTGGTCGACTGCCGATTGGAGCAGCGGGCGAAACCGACTCGTGTCGGAGACTCTGCGCTCCGCATGTCGGCGGCGCTGGGTGCGTTCGGAACGGCCGGCCGGGATCGCGTCGACCGTCGCGAGCGTTCTGATGCATGATCCGGGTCTTCGAGACTGGAGCGAACCCGATGACCGAACACGACCCACGAGTCGATGCCCTGTCCGCGAAGCGGATCGACGTCGACAACGCCGACGAGATGTCGGCCTGGAGCACCGAGCTCGCGCTGCCCGAAGGTCGGCTGCGCGAAGTGATCGAGATGGTCGGCCCGATGACCGCCGCGATCCGCTTCTACGTCGCGAGCCCGAAGTTCAAGTACGAGCAGTAGACGTCGTCGCCGCGACGGGTCACGGCCCCTTCAACGCCGTGATCAGCTTCTGTCCGTCGGGCACCCCGAGTCCGGTGCACGCGTCCCAGCCGGCCCGGGCCTGATAGGCGCCGTTGTTGCCCGACACGATGTCGCGCATCGTCGCCCTGACCTTCGGCGACGTGTACAACGCGGGGTTGAGGAAGCCGACCGGCTTCCCGAGCTTCTGGTTCGCGAGCGCGACCAGGCCGGCCCACAGCGGCGCGACCGCGCTGGTCCCGCCGATCACGAAGTTCTGGCCGTCCACCCGCACTGCATAACCCGACTGCGGGTCGGCATCGCCGGCGACGTCCGGAACGCCGCGACCGCGACGACCGCCCGGGTTGGCCGACGGCGGAATGCCGGCTGCCGTCTGCCAGGCCGGCACCGCGAAGTGGTCGCTGATCCCGCCGCCGCCGGCGCTCCGCAGCGGGTCCTCGTTCCACACCACTTCCGACGTGATGCGGCCGTTCGCGACGACGATCTTCGTGCCGCCGCACGCGAGCACGTTCGGGCTCGACGACGGGAAGTCGGCGTGCGCGAGACCGTCGGGCTTGCCGTCGTCGGGATTCTGGTCGCCGGAGCCGGCGTCGCCGGACGCGCAGCAGACGGTCACGCCGAGGACGCCGGCACCCTTGAACGCCTGGTCGTACGAGTCGAGCGCCTGCGTGGTCCACGTGTTCTCCGGACCGCCCCAGCTGATCGAGAGGACCGACGGCCGGTTGGTCGTGTCGTGGACCGCGAGCGTGATCGCGTCGAGGAAGCCCTTCGTGGTGTTCGGCGCGAAGTACACGACGATCTTCGCCTTCGGCGCGACGCCGCCCGCGACCTCGATGTCGAGCATCACCTCGCCGTCGGCCGAGTCGGCGGTGGTCGGCGCGTTCTTCGCGTTGTCGACGCGCACCGTGGTCACCGTCGGCACCGGGAGTCCGAGGCCGGTGAAGTAGGCCTTCAGGTCCGCCGGCCGATAGCCGCCGCCGAGCTCGATGATGCCGATCGTCTGCCCGCTGCCGTCGGCGTCGGTCGGGAAGTCGTACAGCTTCGCGAGCTGCGGCGGCGTGAACGA
>CAXTDA010000002.1:0-13876 GCA_964242935.1 uncultured Burkholderiaceae bacterium
GGCGCGCGGGCGATCCGCCAGCGCGTCCACGCCGCTGAGGGTTCGCCCAGCGGATCCTGCGCGCGCGTCCGCCGGCGCCGCAGCAGCAGGACCGGCATGTCGGCGTCGGCGGCGACGAGCTGAAGACGCCGCGTCGCCACCATGGATACCCTGCCCGCTTCCGCGACGATCGCCGACGGCGTGCCGTCGCGCACCGCGTCCTCGACGACGGCCAGCAGCGCCGCGTCGTCTCTTGGCTGTGCGTAGATGACGTCGGCTGAAGCCAACCCTGCCTGCTCCAACCCGGGCGCGTAGAGATCGGCGCGGCCGCTCGCCCACAGCACCGGGCCGCCGGTTGCCTTCGCTTCGCGGGCGGCGATGCCGGCGAGAAACAGCGTGGCGGCTGCGTCGTCGGCGAGCGAGCATGTTCGCGCCGCGAATTCATGAAGCGCCCCTGCCCGCAGACCGCCGCTCGCGAGGCGTCTGTCCAGCGGCTCGACCTCGAACGCCAGGATGCGGTGATCGACGATGGGGCTCGCGATCGTCCGGAGGTGGGCTAAGGTTCGAGGCAGCGGATCGGCGGCGGTGATCATAAGGGTAGGACTCGGGACGTTCGCTCTATGTTCCGCCAGCTGTGCCGATCGGTCAAGCGAGATGAATCGTGCAAACTACAAAGCCTCAATCGTGAGCATGTTCACACGGTAAACATGCTCTGCTTGTTGCACATGTTCGAGGTCGAAGTTCGGCGGATCATCGATAGGCGCGCGCTTAGGCGGTAGATATTCTGGATTCCCACGGTATCGCTGATCGCCGTTGCCGGCGGTCCACCGGGCTACCAATACGGAGACGTTCACGCGGTGAGCACGTTCACAAAGTGAGCATGTATCTAATGTCCTCCAAGTCTACACGTGACCGAAGTGAGCAAGTGCACGATGTGAACAAGTGACCGTAGTAAGCAAGCGCCCGCTGTGCGCTTGTAGCGCATGTGGCCTTGTAGGACAGTGCGAGCATGTGTATGACGTATGCGATGTTGCACATGTTCACGCCGACACGCCCGGCGATCACTGGAGCTCGCTGATGCCAGTCATTACCATGCTTTCACCGAAGGGGGGGGTGGGGAAGACGACCACCGCCCTGATCCTCGCGACGGAACTCGCCTCGAAAGGCTCCAGCGTCGTGATGATCGACGCCGACCCCAACTTTCCGCTGGCGCGCTGGGCGAAGAAGGACGGCAAGCCCGCGAACATCGAGGTCATCCCGGAGGTCGACGAGGATGAGATTATCGGAACGATCGACGCGGCTCGAAAGCGGGCTGACTACGTGATCGTCGATCTGGAGGGCAGGGCGAGCGCACGCGCTACCAACGCCCTGATGATGTCGCACCTCGCGCTGATCCCCATTCAGGGATCCGAGCTCGACGCCGTAGAAGCCGCACGAGCCTTCAAGGTCGTGCGCAATGCCGGAACGGCGCGGGAGCGCCCGCTACCGTTCGCGGCAGTCCTGACGCGCGCGCCGGCCTCCGCCAAGCTCTGGCCCCGCGACCTGAAGGCCGTTGTCGCCAATCTTGAGGGTGCGGGGATCCCGGTGATCCATACGGCGCTGGCGGAGCGCGGGGCGTTTCGTGGTCTGTTCAGTATTGGCGGCACGCTCGCTGAGATGACGTCCGCCGACGTCGGCTCGTTGGACAGTGCAAGGGCGAACGCCGCCGCATTCGCTTACGACGTCGTCGCCTTGCTGAAGGAAGGATTGTCCGCATGACCGACAAGTCCGCCGCACCGTCGCGCAGGAGCATCACCACCTTCACCGATGACGATGACATGCCGGTCCCAACGGCAAAGCAGCTCGCGGCGGCGAAGTCGGCGGGGGAGGGGCTTGGTTTTGTTTCGGAGAAGCCGACGCCTGCAGAGCCGCCTCGTCCCGCAGCCCGTGTGCGACAGGCCACCTTTACCGATGCTATCCACGTCCGATCGCGACCCGAGGATCGTCAACGCTTCGAGGATTTCGCCTATCGCCATCGCCTCTCGAAAGGCGATGCGATGACGCGGCTGCTCGACTTTGCGGAAGCGGAAGAACAGCGCCGGTCCGCGGCCGCGAACTGACTCGCCCGCGCGGCGTCGCGATGGGGCAGGGGAGGGGGATTACCGCTCCTTCCATGATGGTACAGGCAGTTTCGGCCGGAACGTGACCGACCAACCGGCAACCCCCGTCCTCGACGTCTATCCACGCCACGGCGCCGCTTGGGCGGCGTTGCGGGCGGCCGAGTTGGTCGAGTGCGGATGGCTCGACCGCTTCGCGTCCCTGCTACCTGTGGGGGCCCCAATCCTCGACATAGGCTGCGGCTCAGGACGGCCCATTGCCGTCGAGCTGGTCCGGCGTGGCTTCCCCGTCACCGGCGTCGATGGCTCACCGAGATGCTATCGCTGTATCGACAAAACTTGCCGGGCAGCCCTGCTTACCTCAGCGATATGCGCGAGCTGTCGATGGGCCCGCGATCTGACGGGATCCTCGCCTGGGACAGCTTCTTCCATCTTTCGCCATCCGATCAACGGCCGATGTTTGCCCGGTTCGAAGCGCACGCCTGTCCGGGCGCGGCGCTCATGTTCACCAGCGGAAACGAAGAGGGCAGCGCGGTCGGTGAACTCGAAGGCGAGCCAGTTATCACGGCAGCCTAGCCACCGCCGAATACCGAGCTTCGCTGCGCGAGCACGGCTTTATGATCGTAGCAGATGCCCAGGATGATCCGAGTTGCGGCTACCGAACCATCTGGCTCGCTCAGAGATCAACTTGATGAGGGCAGTTCCGCCGCCCTTCATCAAGTTTTGTGAAGAGACGCGAGATGCCCGGCCACCGCGCTGCCGCCAAGACGACTGATTGCGGTCGCGATGGTCCTTGCCTCCGCCTTTTCCATGCCCGCGATCTTGACGCGGTCGAGGGCAGCCAGCAGCACCGGCCGACCCGCATCCCGTGCCGCTTCCTCCGCAGCTTTCGCTTGCTCTTCGACCTTTGCCAGCTCGGCGAGGAGGGCTTCGCGTCGGGCCGTGATTGCGGCAAGGTCGTCAGGCCTGGATGAGGTTCGAGCCATGGAAAACTCCGTGGGAGACAGTCAGTTGTGGCGTAGATGATTACCGGCTCCTGTTTGGAATACCAGTCGGCATTGCAACGCATGGAGCAGGCACGCCATGATGTTACGCGACCGTATCCCTGGAGGACCTGGGGGAAGGTCCATCTCGATCGCTACAGGCAACTCGTGAAGGGATAGCATCGGCCCATCATCCGCACCCCACTCCGCGTTGCTGAGACCAAGGTTGTTGTGAAGAGAGCTCAGAAACGGTACGGTTGATTTGATTAGGTATGGCAGGATATGCCATCTGGCACCAATGTAGACATTGGCTCAGATGGCACCGCTGCACGGGGCTTGAGGAATGATCCTTTCGACGCGAGTGTCCGAAGAACTGGTGACGGAGATCGATCGCGTCGCCGCTGCCCATGGCCAGTCCCGCGCCGCATGGGTCGCGAACACCCTTGCTCGCGCTGTCCTGGCTCCCGAGAACGATGACCTTCCGATCCCGGCGGGCAGGGGAGGGGGGCATCCGGACGATCAGGTCCGCGTCACTGTCCGCCTCAACCGGAGTGAGATCGAGGCCATCGATGCGGTCGGCGCACCGATGGGCCTCTCGCGGAACGAGTGGATCAAGCGCGCACTGCGGTGGCAACTCTGGGACAAGGCGGCACACCTCCGCCTCAGCCCCAACACGAAGGACGAGGTCGGTAAGGTTCGCAAACAGATCCTGCTGATCGGACGCAACGTCAACCAGGCCGTTCACGCGATGAACGCGGCGCTCATGCCCGAAAGCACCCTCGACTTGGCTCGCATAGCCGAACCTTTCCTGGAAACGTGCGCGGAGCTTAAGACGCTGCTGCACGCAACTCGACAGACGCTGTCCTCCTATGTCGGTGCCGAAGTCGGGTACTGGACGGGCGCTTACGGCGAGCCGCGGCAATGAGCTTCCGCCTCACCTCTGGGACGCTGGACTCGATGGCCGGCGTGTTCGCCCCGTCCAAGAAGTATCGGCTCGGAAGCGGGGGTGGCAGCGGCGACGCGCGCAAGTCCGGTGGTGCGATGCTCGGCCTTGCGGTCGCGTCGATGTTTCCGAAGCCGGTCTCTCAGTCGGGTGGTTATAGACCCCCGTTCCAGACGAAGCAGGCGTTCGGCGGCGGCACACAGTCGGATACAAGTCGGCGCGCAATTTCAACCATGGATCGGACGGCGCGGCGTGCGCCGGAAGTCATGGTACGCATCACCGGTCGCCAGCACGGCGGCGGCCATGTGCTCGCCAATTTCGCGTACATCAGTCGCCTCGGCCATGGCGACGACAAGGAGCTCGCGCTCTACACGAGCGATGGCGACATCATCCGCGACGGCCGCGAAATGCAGGTGCTCGCTCAGGATTGGCACGAATGGGAGATGGGCGATGACACCCGGCGGAAGGGTGCGACCTCGCTCTCGATGATCCTATCGATGCCTTCCGGTACAGACCCCGACCGGCTGAAGGCCGCCGCTCTGGACTTCGCGCGGGAAGAGTTCGCCAATCGATCGTGGGTTGCCTCGCTCCACGTCGACCGCGATCATCCGCACGTCCACGTCACGTTCGCTCGCCGGGATCACGACGGACGCCGCTTTCATCCCGACCGTGACGACCTCTTCCGCTACCGCCAACGCTTCGCCCAGAAACTGCGCGATCGCGGCATCGAGGCGAACGCAACGCCCGTGAAGGCGCGGGGGATTGATGCGAAGCACGAGCACATCGCCGCGAGGAAGGTTCGTGCGAAAGGCGGCGTTCCCCGTCTCGATCGAGGCCGAATCGAGCGGGCACAGCGCCTTCGGAACGCCGGACGCGGGGACCCGGTCGGCGCGCTCCTGGAGCGCCGCCAAGCCGCGGTTCGCCGTGCCTATGAGCAATCGATCTCCGAACTGAGAGCCTCGCCATCGATTGTGAACCAGACGGTCGCGAACAGCCTTCAGCGATTCATCGACGCGATGGCCGAGCCCGAACCCAATTCGCTGCTTGCGGCTAGGTCGGTCGATGCCGATCGGGCCGGCGAGGGGAGGGGGCCAACCAGGACGCTCGGGGAGGACGGGGATGCCAACACGATGGCGGCTGCCCTCGCGCGGTCGAACGCAATGCGGGAGCGCGTCGAGGGGCGTCGTCATGAGGCGTCAGAAGGAAAGCCGCACGCCCCTGAGCGACCTGACAGCGGGCCGTCAGCCCGGCCGGTCGATGATGCGAGCCGGTCAAAGGACGAAGGAGTGGCGCGGCCGGCGGTCCGTAGTCCGGACTCGATCGATGAAACCGTGCGCCAGGTACTGGAGCGTAACCAGCGGCAGCGCGCTCAGGACCGCGCCCGCGATCGCGATCCGGATAAGGGAGGCCCGACCCGATGAGCGAGCATTCCGCCGACGAGGCGATCGTCACGCTGCTCGACGCAGTGACGTCGATCCAGGGGCAGCTCGAGGAGCTCGGCGAGAGCAACAAGCGGATCGAGGCGAACCAGGCCGAGATCATGACCAGGCTCGACGCATTGTCCGCCAGCGGGGCAGGGGGGTCGGACACGAGTGAAATCGTGGCGCACCTGGCCGAGGGCCGCATAGCGACGCGGAGCGAGCTTGCCCGTATCGCGCAGGTCGCCGGGCTAACCCATGCCGCAGTCATGGGGAACGGCGCCCCGCTGCCCACCGACTTGGCGGACGACGAGCTGTTGGAGCTGTACGTTCTGACGCAGCCGGCCGACCGAAGCTCGACCGATCGAGCACTCGTCGAATGGCGACGGCTCTCGAAGGAAGTCGGCTCGGCCGAGTTAGTCAAGGAGCTGACCCGTCAATACCAACCGTCGCCTACCGACACGCTCGAGACCCGCCTCCTTCGGTATCGGCTGGCTGCGATCTCGCGCGAAGAGCTGGAGGGGAGGGGGGTCAAGCCGGCGCCGCCCCCAACCTCGACCAAGGCGCAAAATCGATCTGTGAATGCCACACAATCCAAATCCGACGAGCTTGCGCGCCTCTGGCGGGGAGGGGAGAGCATCGCGTTGTTCGCGGAACCGGAACTCGCCGGCGCACTTGACCTATTCGAGGCCGCCGATCGGCGCAGCTGTGGCGGTCCGGAAGAGCGATTATCGACTGAGCTCGCCGAGCTACATCGCGAACTCGGCGACCGGCTTGCTGGTGGGCAGAGGCCAACAGCGGCCGATCAGCGCGCCGGCGACTGCGAAACTTCGCCCGGCCGACCCGAGCCAGATAGAGCGCGCTAGTGTATACCCCAACTTAAATGGGGTGCAGGTGACAGGCAGGTGGCGGGTGCAATTATTGGGGGGAAGCACGAACCCGCTGCGCGGGAGGGTCGCTTGCGGCGCGGTTGTGCTCGCCGCCGAGCGCCTCCATGGCGATGATACCACCGTGCCGGTGCTGGCCAAGACCAAGACCGAGGTCGGGCGGCTCTGGACTTATGTCCGCGACGACCGCCCGTTCGCCGGTCCCGCACCGCCGGCCACCCTGTTCCGCTACTCGCGTGATCGCCGCGCCGAGCATCCGGTCGGGCATCTCGCCGGCTACCGCGGCATCCTGCAGGCCGACGCCTATGCCGGCTAAAACGCGCTGTTCCGACCAGGCCGCCCGCCCGCGCCGCTCACGCGCGCGCTCTGTTGGGCGCATGCCCGGCGCAGGTTCTTCGAGCTGGCCGACGTCGCCGCGCAGCTGAAGCGGCGCAAGGGCGCGCCGGTCATCTCCCCGATCGCGGCCGAGGCGGTCAGGCGCATCGACGCGGTGTTCGATGCCGAGCGCGCGGTCAACGGCAAGTCCGCGACCGAGCGCCTCGCCATGCGCCAGAGGATCACGGCTCCGCTGGTGGCCGATCTGGAGCAGTGGCTCCGGTCTCAGCGCGCCGCGCTCGCCCGCCACAACCCGGTTGCGGGCGCGATCGACTACATGCTCAAGGACTGGACCGCGTTCACCCGGGTGCTCGCCGACGGGCGCATCTGCCTGACCAACAACGCCGCCGAGCGCGCCCTGCGCGGCGTGGTCCTGGGCGAGGAGGCTTGGCTGTTCGCCGGCTCCGACCGCGGCGGCGAGCGCGCCGCGTTCATGTACACGCTGATCGGCACCGCCAAGCTCAACGACATCGACCCGCAGCCCTGGCTCGCCGACGTGCTCGCCCGCATCGCCGACACGCCCAAGCACCGGCTAGACGAGCTGCTCCCGTGGAAGTGGCAAGCGCCTGCCGCCCTGCTCAAGGCAGCATAGCAGCGGCCCTCACCGAAGGCTTACAGTTTCGGGAAGATGCAATCGGGAACAGATTTCGGGAAAGCAGCTTCCCATTGACGGCCGCCGGGCTAACGGCGGCGCGGCTTCTCGTGATAGGTTCCTTTGCGGGAAGGCTCGATCAGAACAGGGTGGTGAGCAGCACGCCGATGACGATCGCGGTGCCGGCGGTAATTTGACGGACGCTCAAAGCCTCCCGGAAGAACCTGTGGCCGGCAACGGCCGCGATTGGAGCTTCTATGATACCAAGCGCGCGAACGGGAGCTGCCGGAGAAAGAGCAAGCGCCACGAACCAGCCGGCCGACGCGCACGCACCGCACAGTCCGGCTCCCAGCGACGGCCGCCAATGCCTCAACACTTCGCGGATCGCCTCCGGATCGCGCCACGCCAGGAACAGCATCAGCGCAGCCGTTTGCATCGCTTGAACCACCGCGACGCTCACGATCGCCGCGAACACGGGATGGCTACCATCGAGGGCAAGTGCCGCGTGGCGGAACGCATTGAGCGAGAAGCCGAAAAACAGACCGGAGATGAGCCCGAACGCGGCTCCGGCAAGCGAGGCGCGTATTTGCTGTGGAGACGGCCAGCTCAGCATCGCCAGCCCGGTCGTGGTAGTTGCTACGCCCAGCCAGGCGATCCCGCTGATCTGGTCCCCATAGATGACCAGCCCGAGCAGCGCCGCCAGCGGCAGCGAGCTTTGCTGGAGGGCCGTACCGACCGCGAAGCCCGAACGATGCATCGCGCTCAACAAGGCGGCTGTCGCCAGTATCTGGCTTCCCGCCCCGACGACCGCGGACAGCCAGAACGCCCCCGTCCACTGAGGATCAGGGTGAGGCGTGAGCGGGAGCGCGACGGCAACTAAGATCAGCGAGAATGGCAGGCCGAACAGGAAGCGCACGAGGGTCGCGCCCCACGGGCCCGATGAGGTCATTACGCCACGTTGCAGGGCATTGCGGCCGACTTGGAAGATCGACGCGGCGATCGTCGCCGGTATCCAGAGGAAGTCAGGCACTTCCCGGTCCCTATTCGGGCCCGCGGCTATACAAAGCGGTAGTGGAACCACGCGCGAGAATGTGGCCGGCCATGGCTGCCTCTACCGCTCGCCCGTCGAATGCTCCGGCAAGGCCGATCGTCGGCACGTCGAGCGCATAGACGGTTACGACGTAGCGATGCGTGCGAACGTCGTTCTTGGGCGGGCAGGGTCCGTCATAGCCGCCATAGGTGCCTGCCATCGCGGGCATGTTGCGCAGGAACTCCGTATAGCCGTTTGCGCCCCGAACGCCGGCCGGGCCGTCGCCAACTGGCTTTCCGTGCGGGACCAGGCCGCGTCCCTCCGCGCCTTCCGCAAGCGAGCGGGTTGAAGGGGATATGTCGGCCAGCACCCAATGATAAATGGCCTGCCGAGGCGCATCCGCTGCGATCATGATGCCAGGGCGATCGATCAGCGTCAGGTCCGCGGGCACGTCAGGATCTACCATCAGCAGGGCGTAGGAACGGGTCGCGGCCGGACCTTCGCTCCATCGTACCGCCGGGCTAGTATCGTATATCCGCACGTCAGTTCCGTCCTCCGCGCAGAAGGCGGTTCGGGCGGGCAGTCGCCGGTCGGAACCAAGGCCGCCGATTACGACCGTCAGCCGGCCCTCCCTTGTCGCGGCCGATACCGGCGCGACCATCACGCCAAGGCAAGCCATCGCTCCGAGCCAGAACCGCATACCATCCTCCTGTTGGAAGCGGCATGATAGCGAAGTCGATATTTGGTCCGCGCCCGGAACGCTCATTAATGAGCCGGTTCCGATCGTCGCTTTCGGCTGTACGACGGCAACGCGCCGTGCGCGGCCTTGTAATGTCGGCTGAAATGTGAGCGGGAGACATAGCCCGTCGCCGCCATTGCCTGCGCCACGTCGGCCGTCCGCTCGCTTAGAAGTTGACGCGCCGCTTCCATGCGCTCGCCGAGCATCACCGTCCGGAGCGATCGACCTTCCGCTGCCAATCGTCGCCGCAAGGTCGCTCCCGACATGCCAAGCGCAGTCGCTACCGCTTCGGCCGCCCAAGGCTGGTCGAGGCGGTGCCGGATCAGGAGGCGGATTGCCTCTACGACGGATCGCTCGACATACTTTGGTGCGAAGCGGACGATGCCCCGTTCTGCCAAATGACCGACGACGCCAAGGAGCCGGTGCACGCTCATGCGATCAGAGCAACGGTGCAGCCCTTCTGCTACATGGACAAGGGCGGACGATAGGGCGTCATCCAGCGGCACGGTCGCGATGGCGTGACCGGGTTCACAAGCCGCGAACTCGGGCCACCGTCTCGCCGCCTCGATCATCATAGCGCGCGAGAATTGAAGGTAGAGGGCACGATAGATGCCTGTTTCAGCGTCAGGATCGTTGACCACGTCCAGCACCGCCTCCGCAGGCAGGAACAGAGCATCGCCGGCAGCGCACGTCTTGCGCTCCCCGCCCCATGCCACCTGTTTGCTCCCCTCGATGACGACTACGAGCCCAGGCGTGGTAGCGCGGAAGCTAGTGATGCACTCGCGCTCGCGGGTGACGAACGCCGAGATCATCGGGGGCACGTTGCCATCCAGCCCATCACGGGCATCACTGACGCAGTGAGCGGACAACGAGGCGAGCAAGGCTTCGCGACTGCGGTTGGTCGAAAGATCGGGCCGTGGCGATACCATCAGCAGATCATACCGGGTGATGATCGAGCGGCCAAATACTACCCTGCCGGTTTCCCATATCAGGGTTCCGGACGAGTTTTGAGAACGGTTGCCCGTTCCCGATCGGCTATCCGTTTTGGGAAAGCTGTTGTCGCTGCCGACAAAAGCCTGTCTTCGGCAATACCTCCTCCGCGGCCATGAATGAATGTCGGAAGCTGGGAAGCCGGGAAGAGGCAGCGAACGACCGGAAGTGGGTCAGCCTGCCGCGTGGGCTGGCGCAGCCAAGCTATCAGAATATCGTCGGGCTAGACGCTCATGAAGCGTACAACTAACCGGGACAACGCTCCGCCGACTTCTTCCTGGCCCGGCGCGTCCTGCGCTTCCCTTGTTATCGCGCGAAGCACGCCGGCAAGGCGGCAAAGCGTGACCAAACGCGGCAGAGTGGTCACGTTGTCCGATAAAGTCGATTCTCGGACAACGCTTGGCGAGCGCCGGGGAGGGGAGTAAAAGGCGGCGATGAGCGATCGGCACCTCAGAATCTTCGACCGCGGACGCGGACAATCAGCCGAGCGGGCCAGCAACGCGCCGGTGATCGACGATGGTCTGGCGCCGACGTTGCCTGGCATCCTGGTCGCTGAGATCGAGAGCGCGGCCGCCTACGCCAAGGCATCGCGAGCGAGCTCCACGCAGCGGGTCTATGCTTCTGACTGGCGAATATTCCTGGCCTGGTGCGACACCCGTTCGATCGAGCCGCTGCCGGCCGACCCCCGCGCGGTCGCGACCTTTCTCGCCGCCGAGGCGGACCGCGGTGCGAAGCCAGCCACCATCGGCCGTCGGCTGGCCGCGATCGGTTATTACCACAAGCAGGCTGGGCTTCAGCCGCCGCAGGCGCGTGAGGGTGCAGCCGTCATCAGCCAGGTGCTCGGCGGCATCCGCCGCACCAAGGGCGTCCGACCGGTCCGCAAGCGTGCCGCCGACGGTGACGCGCTCCGCGACATGCTGCGTGCGATCGAGGGCGACGGCCTGCGCAGCGTGCGGGACCGCGCGGTGCTGGCGATCGGCATGGCAGCGGCGCTCCGCCGATCGGAGATCGTCGCGCTTACGCTGGAAGACGTGGAGCTCGTTCCCGACGGGTTGAAGATCATTGTTCGTGGCTCGAAGACCGATCAGGAGCGAGCGGGCGTCATCATCGCAGTCCCCGAGGGTCGTCGGATACGGCCCAAGGCGCTGCTGCTCGCGTGGATGGAAGCGGCGGCGCATCAGGACGGCGCATTATTCAGGAAGCTGACCCCGTCGGACAAACTGACCGGCAGCCCGATGTCCGATCGCGCCATTGCCCGACTCGTGCAAAAGTACGCGGCGGCGGCGGGGTATGATCCCGCTCATTACGCCGGGCACAGTCTGCGCGCGGGATTTCTGACCGAAGCCGAAGCGACGGGCGCGAGTATCTTCAAGATGCAGGAAGTGAGCCGGCACAAATCGGTGCAGGTGCTCGCCGCGTACGTCCGCAGTCGCGAGCTGTTTCGCGAGCATGCCGGAGACAAGTTCCTGTGAAAGTCGGTATCAAGACGGCCAAGCTGACGGCGCAGTTCTCTGCCACTCAGCATGGCGTCGCGAAGACTATGCGTCAGACCGCGTCATCAAATAAACCGATGAGGCAGGATTTCCATTAGCGTCCTGTAAGTGGTCCGCGCTCTAATGCGGCACCGCTGACGCCGCGAGCGTGCCTTTGACACCATGTTCGAACAATTTGGCAAGCGCGGCTGAGAATGCATCACGAAAGCGCTCACTCTCGCCTAGATCGCCGTAAACCTCGCGCTGATCGAGCCACGCGCCCGGATTGCTGCGCGCGCGCCCTGCCACCTCGTTCAGGCGCGCCCAGGCAGGGTCGCCGGACGCGATCGGAGATCCGTCGTCACGGGTTCCGGCGCAGTAGCGGCACCAGAGCGCCGACGACAGCGCCAGGCCGGACACCGGTAGGCCTTGGGCGAGGGCAGCGCGGATCGCGGGCACGATGAACTTTGGCTGCCGGTTGGCCCCGTCGTAGCAGAGCCGAGCAACGGTATCGGCAATGTTCGGATTGGCGAAGCGTACCCGCACTACATCGAAATAACGTGCCGGCGTAATATCCGGCACGGGCGCGACCGCCGGCATTATCTCGTTGCGCTGGATCCGCTCTAGCAGCGCCGCGATCGACGGATGCTGGACTGCTTCATGGGCATATTCGATGCCCAACAGTGCGGCCGGGTAGGCGATGATGGCGTGGCTTGCGTTCAGGATGCGAAGCTTCATCTCTTCGTATGGCGTGACGTCCTTGACGAAGGTGACGCCGACCCGCTCCAACGCTGGTCGGCCGAGCGGGAAATTGTCCTCCAGCACCCATTGCTTGAAGTCCTCCGCGAAGACCGGCCAGCCGTCGACGATGCCGTACTCGTACAGGGCGAACAGGCGCTCTGCGTCGGAGGTGACCGGCGTGATTCGGTCGACCATGCTGTTCGGAAACGACACTTGCCCGCCGACCCAGGTCGCGAGGCCGGAA
The DNA here is from genome assembly GCA_964242935.1 of uncultured Burkholderiaceae bacterium. Classification (GTDB taxonomy): domain Bacteria; phylum Pseudomonadota; class Gammaproteobacteria; order Burkholderiales; family Burkholderiaceae_D; genus CAHJXF01. Next base: position 12,490 of record CAXTDA010000002.1, read on the forward strand.
TCGACCAATCCCGCCAGCCCGGTCATGGTCGCGCGGGTGACCCTACCATTATGCGGGATGTTGTCGCAGCTCATGATCGTGAACGGAGCCGTGCCAGCTGCGCGTCTCAGCGACAGCGCCTTCAGCATCATGCCGAACACCGTGCGCGGCGTGTCGGGCGAGGCAGCATCGGCACGGACGGCGGGGTGCGCCGCATCGAACGCGCCGCCGTCGCCGAGGAAATAGCCGCCTTCCGTCAAGGTCAGCGAGACGATGCGGATCGCGGGATCGGTTAGCTTGGCGACGATTGCCGCTTCGTCGCCGACGGGGAGGAAGCCGGTCATCGGCCCGATCACCCGCGCAAGGGTGGTGTCGGCCGATCGCGTGACCAGCAGGGACAGGAAGTCCTGGCTCTCTAGCACGCCGCGCATCTGTTCGTCGCCCGGCATGACGCCGGCCCCTATTATCGCCCAGTCGTGGTCAACGCCGGCGCTGAAGAGCCGATCAAGGTAATCACCCTGATGCGAGCGGTGGAAATTCCCGACACCGAAGTGAACGATGCCCGCTCTCAGCTTCGTGCGATCGTAAGTGGGCCGATCGATGGCGAGCGGCAGGCTTTCGAGGGCGCGATCGGACAATGACGTCGGCATTACACCCTCCCGATCGCTTCCAAGCCAACTTGCGCCCGATCGGACCCCGGCGTCGGACTGGCGGCAAGGCCGTCCCCCGGCGACTTGATAGAGAGACAGAGTAGCGCCGATACGAGGTGTAGGCCGGCGTAGATCCAGATCACGCCGCCTAGGCCAAGCGCGCCGATCCCGAGCGTGCCAACGAGCGGGCCGATCGCGGCCGACGCGCCCGCTCCAAGGGTGTAGGCCGCCATGACCTGACCGCGCCGGTCGGGTGCCTGGGCGGTCATCATTGGCGGCAGGGCGACGTAGCCCGCTAACGCGATGCCGTAGAGCGCGGCCGCAAGGACGACCGCGACGTAGTTCGTCGACGCCAGCGTGCAGGTATAGTAGAGGATCAGACAGGCAACAGCGCAGAAGACGCCGCCGAAGAGCGCGGTCGACTTGCGCCAGCTCCAGCGGTCGCTGATCATCCCCACGACGATAACGGCGGCCATGTTGGCGCCCATCATGATCGACAGGAGTGTCGCCCACTCGCGCAACGGCAGGTGGAGCTCCTGCGTAAAATAGATCGGGAAAAAGACCCAGATGCCGAACTGCGAGGCGGTGTTGATGACGCGCGTGATCGCACCTCGCCCGACAGCCGGTCTGGAAAACATGACGGTGATTCCGCCCGCGAGAGTAGCCCCGACGCCTCGGCCATCGGCGGGAGCAAGCGGTGGGGGGGGCGGCAGGAAGGGAGCCGGCGGAGCGCCGCCCCGGGCCACCAGCCGCGCCGC
>CAXTDA010000002.1:13886-42739 GCA_964242935.1 uncultured Burkholderiaceae bacterium
CTCTGATTCTCGATCATTGCTGGACCTCGGATCGGGGCGGGGGGCCCCCTCTCCCGGCCCCCCCACGAGCTTCAGCACGACCATGGCACCGGCGCCCACGAGCAGCCACGATAGCCAGAGGAGACCGGTAGATCCGAGGCTAGGAAGAAATGCCGCAGCGATCAGCGAGCCAATGACGGGGTATCCCGCGGTAAACGAACACCAGAACCAGCCAAGGGCCGTGTTCAGCCGTTCGCGGCGGGCGCCTGCCATCAGCCAGATCATGAAGCCGTAGGCGAACAGCGGGTAGCCGAACCCGCGCAGGCCGTAGGTGGCGATCAGCAGTCCGTAGCTGCGCGTCGGCAGCGCGACGACGATCATCAAAGCGTGTAGCACGAGCCAGACCGCCGCGCCGGTAGCCATGACCTTGCGCGGCCCCCAGAGGTCGGAAAGCGCCCCGGCCAAGTAGGCGCCGGCCGCGACGGTCACGCCGTAGAAGGTGAAGATGGCGCCGACAGCGGTCTGGCTGAACCCGAGATCGAGGAAGAGGCGCGAGAGGAAGCTTGTCTCCACTCCATCGCCAATCATGAAAAGCAGCAGTCCAACATATCCCCAGACGAAGGTTGGTGGGATACCAATCCTCTCGATGAAGTTGCTTTTCAGGCGCTGATCCAAGCGACTACCCCTTACGATATTGACAAAAGTGGTCGGTCGAGAGTTGATCGACGAGACCGCCACGATTACTTTGATAGGAGCTTACGGCGGGGCCGACGGGTGTGCAGGCATGTCCGCAGGCCGCGCAGCAGTAGCGGCCGTAGATCGCTTTATATGCCGATGGGCTCATGTTCTCATCAGCGCAACGGGATCAAACCGAGCCATGCTGTCAAAGACACAGTACTCGGGCAGTCCAAGCTCAAAGACGCCGACGTCGACAATAGCTGGCATACATCGTGCCAGGAGCCTTGAATAAGACTGTCCTTCCGCCTCCGTCAGCGTTGCGAGTTGATAGGCCGTCGAAATGTGAAACTCATATTCATCGTGCTTTGGATCGCGAAAGTGGAATACCTCGCGCGCCAATCGGTCACGAAGATCGCGCAGCTTAGCCGCTTCGGTCCCGTCTGCAGGAACAAGATGAATGCTTGCCATCATGCGGTCCCCCACCGCGCGCATCCGAATTGGCATGGCAGCCTCGGCCTTGAACGCCCTAAATCGTTCGCCGACCACCTCGTTACAGCGCTCCATGGTCGCGTCGCGACTAAGATCACGAGGCCAGTTCGCATCCGTGCGATCCTGATCCGTTGGACCGGAGAACACTGTCATGTGGTAACTAGCGGCCGGGAGCACCGCCAATTTGCTCGCGAAAGAGGCGCTCCGAAGCTCGTTGCTTAGTTTGGCAATTGCATCGCGAAGAGAGCCTTGTGCAGGCAAATGACAGATAAGCGTATTGCCCTTAAATGACTTCGGTCGGCCGTTCCGATCAAACTTGCGCAACGCATCGGAAGACGGCTGCACTTTAGCAGGATCATAATTGGAGCGAGCCCAAATCTCGGCAAAGACCTTTGTTGGCAACGCTGAAGCTGCAAGTCCTCCAATGATAAAACTCCGTCTACTGCTCAACATTCGCTGTTTCTCCAAGCGTCTATCTACTCAGACTCCGGTCGCCACGCTCCGGCTCATCACATTCAAACTTACGGTAAGCCGCACCCCCCCCGGAAAAATGTGCCGGAGGCTTGGAACGGCCGCCGGCACAGGAGGGGACTAGGGAATCAATCGTCAGGTCAGAATTTGTAAGTAAGTCCAAGACTGTAGCGACGCCCGACCTCGCGGACACCCGCAATCAGGTCCTTGCGTAAATTGACGCTCGTCCTGTCCTGACGATTGAGGATGTTCTGCACGTCGATCGTTGCAGAGAGCTTGCTCGTCAGATTGAGGCTGCCAGACGCGTCCAGCTGACCGAAGGGCTCGCGAGAGTTGGCGAGCCCACCGACGCTGGTGGACCCCGTCGCATAGCGGTCGCGCCAGGCATAAGCCACGCGGACGCTGACCGGGTCCGCGTCATAATAGCCGATGAGGTTGTAGCTGTATTTCGACACGAAAGGCAGGAAGCTGTTGCGCGTGTCACCCGCCCGGAACGTCCCCTTCGCCGTCGTGTAGGTTCCGTTGATCAACACGCCAGTATTCTTCAGGAAGCCTGGGAGAAAGCGAAAAGGAGCCTGCACGACAACCTCGACGCCTTGGATCGTCGCCGGATTGCCATTGATGGGTCGAGTGAGAAAGATGGTGTAGGGAGTCCCGACCGGGTCCACCAGTTGGACCTGCTCGGTGATTGACTCGACGAAACCGCTAAGTTCCTTGCGGAAGTAGGTCGCAGAAACGAGCGATTCCCTGGCGAAATACCACTCAAGACCGGCATCATAGTTGTTAGAGGTGAACGGTGAGAGCTGCGGGTTGCCAGCCGTGCCAGTGCCGCCGTTGAACGTGTCCACGCGCCGTCCCGGCTGTATGTTGGCCAGTTCAGGACGGGTGAGCGACTTGAAGTATGAGGCGCGGGCGACGAGTTGCGGAGTGATGTCGTAGCGCAGCTGAACGCTCGGAAGCGCGTAGGTGTAATCGTTTTTGAAACGCGCCGGCACGACCGCCGTGCCGACGGTTTGAAAACCGACAGACTCCTGGTCGGTTGTGACGAGCCTAACGCCCGCGTTGCCCGAAAGCCCGCCCACCTTGAAGCGGCCCAACAGATATCCGAAGTACACCTGCTCGGTGATGTCGTACCGCGAAGCGAGGATCTCGGGAACCGCGTATCCATTCGGTGCGGCCGCAGTGATCAACTTCTCCCGGTTGATGATTTCGAAGACGCTGGGAGAGACCTGCGGAGCGTTGCCGGAGATGTCCAGATTGCGAAGCTGGAGATAGCTTGCGAGGTTCGGAACGCTCGTGGTGCTGGGAAAGCCAGCCGCGCGACCGTCGAAGGTTCGGAACAACTTGGTCCGGTCGCGATAGCCGACCCCGGCCTCGACGTTTTGCAGAGGACCGAGATTGGTGTTCCACGTAAGATCCAGGTCGGCCGAGTATTCACGATCTCTATCGTAGGAAGGGCGGTCCCGAACCCGGTTCAGCTCGGTATAAAGCGCGGGGTTGAGCTTGTTCCCGATTGCTGGCGTCGCAGTCACGCCGTCGCCGTTGAACGTGTAGAAGATGCTGGTAGACGGACTGCGGATGTCGATCTGGTTGAACTTTGAGAAGTCCTCGACGGCGTTAGAATAGCCGATCTGAGGGTGAATCTTGAAGTCCGGCGTCGCCTGCCAGTCCACGGACAGAACGCCTTGATAGACCTCCTGACGGCGGGTCGTCGCGTTGTCGATGATGCGCATGAACTGACTCGACGCCGGGAACGTACCCGACCGGAAGACATCGCCGTCCCGGACTAGGTCTGCGGGAACCCGCGTCGCCGGTGCGCCTTCCAACGGGAAATCGAGACGGATATTTTCGCCCTCAGTCTTCAGGCGGGCATAGATGTTGTCGAAGGTGACGGTGAAATTGTCGGTGAGCGCCGCCTGGAATGACGCTGTCGCGTTGATGCGCTTGCGCTTCTGGTCGTTGATGAACACCGCGGGATCGAGCGGGATGAGCGTCGATCTGGCGATCGCAAGCTCAGCAGGCGTCGATGTCGCCGCGTTTGCGCCGACCGAGTTGATTAGCGGCGTGAAGCCATGTCCCTGCCGGTTCTCAACGATGTTCCGGTAGTCGTAGTTGACGCCGATCGCGACACCCAGCCTGCCGTCGGCAAAGCGGTCCGAGAAGATCAGCGTGCCGGCCGGGTTCACCTTGTCGGCCTGGTCCGTGTAGGTTGCACGCCCCGTGACCGACAGGACGCGGTCCTTGTAATCGAACGGGTGGTAGGTCTTGAGGTCGACCGTGCCGGCAAGACCACCTTCGTCATCCTTCGCCGTCAGGGTCTTTCGCACGACCACCGACGATACCAGCTCAGACGCGAGCACGTTGAATGAGAAGCCGCGCTCCACGCCGGGGTTCGTGGCGTTGATGCCGTTAAGCTGCACCTGTGTAAAATTGGCCTGCAAACCGCGGACGTTGATGGTGCCGCCCTCTCCCACAGACGATCCAAGGTCGCCGCCAGCGTTGGGCTCGACCGTGATCCCCGGGATGCGCTGGAGCGCCTCGCTGATGTTGCTGTCCGGGAACTTGGCGAAATCTTGCGCCACAAGTGCGTCGACGAACTCGACGGTACTACGCTTGGTGTTGAGGGCACTGTTTAAGCTCGCTCGCACACCAGTAACCACGATGTCTGTAGAGCCCTGCTCAGGCCCGCTGCGCGCGTCCGCAGCATCTCCAGCGACTGACTGCGCGGCCGACGCTCCGCCCTGCGCGACGCTGTCGCGAGTAGATGACGCGCCGGTGGGCAACACCTGTTCTGCCGGCGGCGCTTCGCCGACCTGCGTACGCGGCGGCGCCGTCTGCGTCGCGGGCGTCTGCGGCAGCTGAGCCGCGACACTTGAGGCCGCCAACAGAGCCAGCAACGAGGTGCTTGTGCGCACCATCATCAGCGTCTTGTTCGAAGTCATGTCTCTCCCCTCATTGATAGTAGTTGGCGGCGACGGCGAGCTCGCGTCGAGCGGCGGATTGCGAATTAGCGTGCGGGTCCGAAGGCGAGACATGCCCGGCGATGGCGTCGTGTCGACGCCCACCGGCCGGTGTTTGCTGCTCAGAATTCGGTGCTGACCCCGAAGACCGTCGATCTTGAGCAACAGGCGACGACTCGATTGCAATCCGTGCGCGACCGATGAGCTTTGGTCGACGGCGACGATTACACGTCTCTGAGCCTTCCATACTTCCTCCCCACGGCAGACCAGCTGCCGGCCGTCCAATTGACGGAACCATTACGGCCTACCGCCGCTTTTTTTCAGATTCATGAAATAGACCGTGGAAACAGCTCATGTCCAGCCGTTATTTATCTTATTATTGCTGGTGCAGAAGCGGGCACGGCTGGCGTGCCGGGACGCCCGCTAACTCACGGACTATACGAGATAAAGTATTGCGCTGGGTGCGTCTCGGTCGCCGGCAATGGAAAGCCCCGTCGCACGCGCGACGGCAACATCACACGGCAGACTTCTTTATTTCATTGGAAATAACTCGGTCAGGAAGGGTTCGCGATCTCATGAACGAGCAGGAGCGCCGCGCCGACAGAAACGGCCCAGCTGCCGAGGGTCGAGACATAAAAGCGTGGGCGCGGGAGATGGTTGTAATCGGTTGCCCAACTCGCTTTCCGCAACCGCTCGCCCATCATGTTCATGACCGATTCGGGGAGTGGTCCCGACAGAACGATGGCGCCGGGATCCAGCCAGGCTATTCCACTTTCGATCGCCAGCTCCAGCTCGCCCGCGGCGCGTGCGGCCCAAGAGCGGATCGTTCGATCATGCGTCTCGAGGACCGAAGGAATATCGAGTAACGAGTGTATGTCGGCCCCATCAGCCTGAAGGCAAGCCAGCAAATCGATTCCGGATGGTCTCGGACGTGAGTTAGGGAAAAGTCGACCGACCTCTCCGGCGTTACCATGCTCTCCGCGAAGCGGCGCACGATCGACGATCACCCCTCCGCCGACACCATGACCGATGAAAAACACAAGCGCCGAGTTCGTCGAACGAATCAACCCACCGTGGTAGTATTCTGCGAGCGCTGCGAGCGTAGCGTCGTTCTCAACTCGAACGGGCAGTTCGAGACGCTCTGAAAAGTACGGCTCGAGCTCTACGTCTCGCCAGCCCATCAGCCACGGAACCGCCAGCCGCATACGCGGGTCTTCGGCGATCAACGGCCCCGTCGCCGCCACGCCAAGCCCGAGAAAGCGCGAGCGCTGGATACCGTGATTCATTGCTAGGCCACGAAGCCGCCTGTTCACAACGTCCGCGAAAACCGCAGGATCGGGGCTGTCGAACGGCTCCAGGTCTCGAACGATCACGCGGCCAGCGAAATCGACCAGCGCTAACTCGAGCCAGCCAGGATGCACGGTGGCTCCGGCCGCATACCCGGCACGCGATGAGACGTCGAGCGAGATGGAAGGTCTCCCTCGATGCGAAGGCGCGCTAGCTCCAACTTCCTCGATCACCCCGAGCGCGATCAGCTCTTGGCTGAGGCGGGTCATGACAGCGTTGTGGACGCCCAGCTCGCGCGCCAGAACGATGCGGGGTGCCGGACCACCCGTGCGCAGCCGCCATACGACGCGCTTCTGCTCCATCGAGAGCATGATTTCGGGCTTAGACTGTGGCATCGGCTCCTCTCACCGCTTGCAAAAAACCTAGCAGCCGTTTCGACCGCGGACATGTTTTTCTCTGCGATATGAAATTAAGGTTCGGGAGAGTGGATAAGGTAGGCGTTGCACATGCGCGAGCCCCGATACCTCACCATCCGATCTGCAGCCCGTCGAACGACGCTCGGCGGCGATGGCTGTGCGCTGACGACACTGGCCTACGGCGTCGCCCACTTCGGAAAGAGCCTCTTCTGGTACGCCAGCGAAATTCTGTTCGCCTTTTTTTTGACGGAGGTGGCAGGACTTAGCGGTAGGCACATGGGTTTCGCGCTTGCTATCGGGTTGACCTTGAGCGCCGTGTTCGACCCGGTCGTCGGGCTTCTCGCTGGAAAGGCGCTTGCCGACGCAAAGCGATCGATTCGCCTCCAGCTTGTAGGATCATTCCTCAGCGCTGCTGCCTTGCTGGCCTTGCTCTCAACACCTTGGGTGACCGTCGAGGCCCGCCTGGCCTATGCTATTACCACGGGCGTTGGCTTTCGCTTGGCCTACGCCTTCTACGATCTCCCCCAGAACGCGCTGATCAGCCTGGCTACTCAGGACCCGAAAGCTCGAACCCGCGTGACGTCCCTAAGGGTGGTCTTCAGCGCTCTCGCGGCGTTCGTCGTAGCTACCGCGATCGGACCCCTCGCAGTTGCCCATACAACGGCGAGCGGCGCGCGCTGGCCGCTCTTTGCACTGGGCCTCGCGCTTTCGGCCGGAGCGATGGCAAGCTCCGGTATGTTCTGGGTGGTTGGCAGATCAATCAGCGACGGACGGCCGAGCACACCGACAAACCATTTGCGGCGTCCGATGGCCCTGCCCCGGCCTTGTCTGCTCCCGATTTCGCTCGCCTTTGTAATGTCTTTGACGCTTCCCCTCTTTTCCAAGCTGTTGCCTTACCTCGCGACCTACTCGTTTCGGTCAACATTTTGGCCCGTGTTGATCAGCTGCGCCGTGCCGACGGGATCAGCCCTGTCCCAGCTTGGTTGGTCAGCCCTTTCGAGCAGAAGACCCCGAATTCGGGTCATATCTCTGTCTTGCGTGGTCGCCGGACTCGGCGGGATCGCATTCTGGTGCGCTGTTCCGTCGACGCCGATCGCGGCCGTGTTGGCGGCACTAGCAATTGGATCGGGAAGCGGCGGTCTGGCGATGACGGTTTGGGCGGCGTTTGGAGATGCTTTTGCTCGTGTACCGGGTCGCGAAGGGTGGGGTTTCGGCCTCTTTACCGCGAGCTTGAAAATGGGACTCGCCATTGGCGGCTTTGCGCTCGGGATTGTCCTCGAAAACACGAACTTCCGCGTGCCGGACAACTTCGCTCTGGCGCACGCGATGGCGCTTTCGGCCATCGCCGGCGGACTATCTTGCCTTCTTATGATCGCATGCTGGCCATCGCTTGCTATGGCTGTCGATGATCCCAGCGAGGAGATTGTCTAGCCCCGCGGATCTCGCAGCGCGTCGAGTCGGCCAGCGGCAGAGAGTGCCGAGGGCCCGTACAGCTCGACGCTGGTAAGACGCATATCGTTCCTCCGCACCTAGCTGCGATATATAAATCTGATTGATTAGCCTTTCTGGGGCCGGCCGTTTGGGGTTGCCCGAATTTCGGAACTCGCCATGAACAGCTACGCTATTAGAGAATTTGCAGACAAAGCGGTACTCGTGACCGGAGCGAGTACCGGCATCGGTGCGGCCGTCGCCGCCGCGTTCGCCCGAGATGGGGCCCAGGTGGCGATCCATTACCATTCAAACCAGCAAGCGGCAGAGTCCGGCCGCGACGCGATCGTCCAACGCGGAGGTCGCGCCGTCCTAATCGGAGGCGATCTCTCCGATCCCGCCCAGGGCGCGGTGGTGGTGGCCAAGGCAGTCGACGCCCTTGGCGGCCTCGACATCCTCGTCAACAATGCGGGATCACTGACCGGCCGCAAGCCATTTCTGGAGTGGACGGACGATACTTTCGACACCGTGATGAATTTAAACGTACGGTCGGTCATCACCGCCTCCCAGGCGGCCGTGCCACACCTCGAAGCGCGGGGCGGCGGAGTGATCGTGAACATCGGGTCGATCGCCGGCAGCGACGGCGGCGGACCGGGCGCCGGCCATTACGCCTCGGCCAAGGCCTACATTCACAACCTTACGCGCCACATGGCCCGCGATCTGGCGGCGCGCGGTATCCGCGTCAACGCGATCGCGCCGGGTGTGATCGCCACGCCGTTCCACGCGGCAACCCCGCCGGACCGGATGGAGGCGATGCGCAAGGCCGTGGCTCTGGGCCGGGTCGGCGAGCCGGACGATTGTGTCGGTCCGATCCTATTCCTCTGCTCTAGCGCGATGAGCGGCTATGTCACCGGGCAGATCCTGCACGTTAACGGTGGTCAGTTTATGCCCTGACCACGTACGGAAGTCGCAAAAACTCGGCTTTTACTTTGCCGACGGCGCGCAAGGAAGGAGCAGGTAGTCCCTCACAGCGCGCCGACGTAGAATGATGATCGTCGGTCGGGCGACCTCGACTTCAGCTACCAATTTCGCTCCGCGCTGCATCGAGATCGCGTCTGAACTCTGCCGAGCCATGGAGAGCGGCGACGATGGCCGCCGCCGCCTGGCGGCCGGCGTCGACGGCGCTGACGCTGTGCGCGCCGCACACCACGCGACTCTCCCCATAGTCATGTCCCCGCGCCAGAATGGCATCGGCATGCGCGGGCATGAGTTCGGCAAGCACTAGCGCCACCGACGTACCCCAGCTGGTATGACCGGAAGGATAGTCGAAACTTTTGGCAAGGTCGGTCTGTGACTCGCACACCGGCCCGTTCACGAGAAGGAACGGCCGCGGCCGCGCGTAAACGGGCTTGACCGCGTTCACCGCCGCGGCGACGTCCGGCCGCATCTTTAACAGCAGCCTCGCGAGGACCGGATGCGTTTGCGGTGTCAGTTCCGTTGCAGCTGCCGCGGAGAAGTCGCGCAGCATCGACGGAACGCTTTCATCGACATCGGAGGTGGCCATGCGCCAGCGCTCGCTGCCGACTACAGCTCGTCCATTTCGGAAGACCGCCTTATCACGGCGCTCCAATGCCGAACCCCGCGCCGGTGGAGGGGGAAGAAAGGGCATCAGATCAACGCTCCTTCCTGTCAGATAGCGGCTGGAAGCTTCTTGCGCCAACCCTGGGCTTGCTGCGGCAATAAACAGGCAGGCGAGCGTTGCGGTGAAACGTCTCATCGGAGGGCCCTTCGTGTATCTGAATTATTTGCGTCAGCCTACGAAAGCGAACTGCTCGCTCTCCATGCGTCGAAGAAGCCGCGCGCTCGGGCCAGCACCTCGTCCGCGCTCCGGCCGGGAACGTAAAGCGCCGAGCCGAGCCCGAAGCCGGCCGCTCCCGCCCTTAGCCACGGCGCGACAAGGTCGGGTGTGACGCCGCCGACCGGCAGCACGCGAATATCCTTTGGCAGTACCGCGAGCATCGCTTTCAGGATCGCTGGGCTCGAGCCCTCGGCCGGAAACAGCTTGAGAGCGGTCGCGCCTGCGTCCAACGCGGCGAACGCCTCGGTCGGGGTCGCAATGCCGGGCAAGGAAATAAGACCGGCGGCGACGGCGGCGGCGATAACGCGCGGGTTGGCATCGGGCGAGACGATCAACGTGCCGCCCGCCGCGGCGACAGCGGCGACCTCGTCCTGGCGCAACACGGTGCCGGCGCCGACCACCGCGCGCCCAGCGACACTGCGAGCCAGACGCGCGATGCTGTCGAGCGGATCGGGCGAGTTCAGCGGCACCTCGATCAGCGCGAAGCCGGCATCGACCAGAGCCTCGCCGATCGCCTCAACCTCGCCGGGTCTCACTCCACGCAGGATCGCGACCAGCGGACAGCGGGCGAACGCGGCATCGAAGGCTGCGAGTTGGGTCATTCGGCGAGCGCTCCGATACGTATGATGCCGGCAACGAAAGCGGCGTGGCTGTCGACGAGCGTTGCGTCTCGTCCTTCCGCCTCTATCGCCTGCGCGTAGAGCGCCCCGAGCTTGGGATCGGCGAGCAGGTGAACTGTGTCGTGGCAGAACTCGGCGAGGCGCGCCGCGACGTCGGCGCCAATCAAGATCCCGCTGGCATAAGCGGCAGCGTCGGCATCGTCGCGCAACCCCATCAGCTTGGCGGTGCGAATACGGAACAGGGAGGCGGCAAGGTCACGGTGGCGGCCCTCGGCCAGCCCTGCACGGAATGCGTCGCCAGGCACCACCGCTCCGGCAAGCTGCGATGCGAGCACGCCATGTCCGCGGATCAGTGCAAACAGCTCGCCGGTCATCGCGGTGACGAAGCGCGCGATGCCGCCGCCCGCCATCTCGACCCACTTGCAATGCGTGCCGGGCTGGACCAGCAGTCCATCGGCCGGCGCAAGACCCCCGGCGACCGCGCCGAGCAGCTGTACCTCCTCGCCGCGCATTACGTCCGCGCGGCGGCTATCGCTTGAGCCCTCGACCAGCGAGAGACCGGGAACGATCGCAGTGCGAGCGTCGAGCCAGGAAAGCCCCGCCGCTATCGCCTTAATCCCGGCGGGTGCCGCGACGTAAGGCACCTCGCGCCAGCCGATCGTCGAGCCGACCATGCCGGCGAGCAGCATCGGCAGATCACCCAGCTGCGCGCGCAGCGCCGCCACCTCGACGGGATAGTCGGCCGGCGCGAGCGCGGTCACGCCGCAGTCGTCGCGCTCGGAGCGCACCGCCGCGCCGTCCTCGATCAGGTAGGCGCGACGGTTGGTGGTGCCCCAATCGACCGCGATGAACCGGGCTCCGAGCCTCACCACCAGGTCGCGTACAGCGCGACGAGGATCAGGATCACCGCGACCCCGCCCGCGTTGAACCCGCTCGTGGTGCCGAACCGGACGTCGCCCACGACAATGCGGTTGCTTTGCGCACGGGCGTCGACCGCCAACGACAGGATCACCGCCGAGGCGAGCGAGAAGGCGAAGACTACGCTCATCCGGTTCATGAACGGGAAGCCGGGCAAGAACTCGTAGAACAGGAACGATCCGATCACCGACCCGACTGCGGCGGCGATCGCGCCGGCTTCGTTGGCGCGCTTCCAGAACAGGCCGAGCAAGAAGATGACCGTAATGCCCGGAGTGAAGAACCCCGAGAATTCCTGGATGAACTGGAACGCCTGGTCGGATTGGCCGATCAGCGGGCGTGCGGTGAGGATCGCGATGACGATGGCGACGCACGCCGCGATCCGCCCGACCAGCACCAGCCCCCGCTCGTCTTTTGTGCGACCCGCTCCGTCCTCGACCGCAGTCGGCGTGGATTTATATTTCACATAGAGATCGAGCGTGAAGATCGTCGCGATCGAGTTGATCTTGGAGGCGGTCGACGCGACGATCGCCGCAATCAGCGCCGCGAACACGAGCCCCAATATGCCGTGCGGCAACAACTGGAGCATCGTCGGATAGGCCTGGTCCGGCCTGGTCAGATCTGGCGCCAGCACGACCGCGGCGATGCCGGGAACGACGATCACCAGCGGCATCAGCAGCTTGAGGAAGGCGGCGAGCACCACGCCCTTCTGCGCCTCCGCGATGCTCTTCGCCGCCAGCGCGCGCTGGATGATATATTGGTTGAAGCCCCAATAGGACAGGTTTGCGATCCACATCCCGCCGATCAGCACGGCCAGCCCGGGCAGCTCCTTGTAATGAGGGTTGTCGGGTTTGAGGATCATGTGAAAATGGTCGGGTACGCGCCGCACCAGCTCGCCGAAGCCGCCGGCGATACCCCCCTCGCCCCCGATCCGCGCGAGCGTCAGCGCCGAGACGAGCAACCCGCCCGCGACAAGCAGCGTCACCTGCACGATGTCGGTCAGGGCTACTGCCTTTAGACCGCCCCGGATCTGGTAGAGCAGGGCAAACGCCCCGAGCCCGACCAGCGCGACGTTCTGATCGACGCCCGCCACCTGATTGACCGCGATCGAACCAAGCCAGATGATCGACGTCAGGTTCACGAACACGTAGAGCGCGAGCCAGAAAAGCGCCATGATGGTGCGGATCGTCGGGCCGTAACGCTGCTCGAGGAACTGTGGCATCGTGTAGACTTCGTTGCGCAGGAAGATCGGCAGGAAGAACTTGCCGACGATGATGAGCGTCAGCGCCGACATCCATTCGTACGACGCGATCGCCAGGCCGATCGCATAGCCGGAGCCGGCCATCCCCACGATCTGCTCGGCGGATATATTGGCGGCTATCAGTGAGGCACCGATCGCCCACCACGGCAGCGACTTCGACGCGAGGAAATAATCGGTCGTGCTCTTGGTATGCCCGGCCTTCTCGCGCGAAACCCACTGTGCCAGCACGAAGATGCCGATCCCGTATGCCAGGACCACGACGATATCGACAGTCGACAGGTTCATTGCCCCTCCTTGGTTGGTTATTATATGACAAATGAGCTATGTCTAGAAACTTTTGCTGACAATGCCGCGGTCTTGCGCGACGATAGCCGCATGGTATCTTCTCAGCCCACTTCCGTACGACGCGTTCCGGCCGGCCCTGGTCTGACCGTCCGGATCGTCGAGACGATCGGCAAGGCCATCGTAACCGGTCGCTACGACAACAAGCAGTTTCCGATTGAAGCAGACATTACGAAGGCACACGGGGTCAGCCGATCAGTGACTCGCGAGGCGGTCAAGATGCTCACCGCCAAGGGGCTGCTGAGCGCGCGGCCGCGTAAAGGGACGGTGGTCGAGCCGCCGGCGAGCTGGAACCTCTTCGATCCGGACGTCCTCAGATGGTCGCTCGAACGAAAGTTCTCGGTCGATCTCCTCCGCCAGTTCAATCAGTTGCGGATCGGCCTGGAGCCCGAAGCGGCGGCGCTGGCGGCGACGATTCACGACGAGGCGGCGCTGGCCGCCATCCGCGCCGGCCTTGCCGCCATGCACGACGCCGGCAGCCGCGCCGGGGACGCGCTCGAGGCGGACATCGCCTTCCATGTCGCGGTGCTGCGCGCGACCGACAATCCGTTTTACGTCCAGCTGCGAAACCTCGTCGCGACCGCGCTGCGCGTCTCGATCCACTTCACCAACCGTATCAAAGGCCATTCCGCCAGCATCGCCGACCATGCCGCGGTCGCCGATGCGATCGCCGATCGCGATCCCGATGCCGCCCGCCGAGCGATGCGAAAGATCATCGGCGACGTCCTTTCGCTGATCGCCGATAGGTAGATCATCTCAGGCCAGCGCGACGAGCGGCTGCGCTCTACCCGGCACGTCCACCGGAAAAGCGAACAACCCGCCCGCCAGCGGCTGTTCGGCCGCTGCGGCTTGGTCGAGCCCGATCCGCGCGGTTGTGGCAAATGCTGTCCGAAGATCGGGGCCGCCGAAGGCAATCTTCGTGATGTTCGCGCAGGGGAAGGTGACCTCGTCGACCATGCGGCCGTCCGGCGCGTAGCGGCGAGCAGCCCAGCCGCCCCACAGGCCAACCCAGAGGTGATCCTCGGCATCGAGCGACACGCCGTCGGGATTGCCTTCTTCCGCCGTCAGCACGGCGAAGACCTCGCCGTCGCGCAGGTCGGCGCGGTCCGCAACGTCGAAACGCCAGATCATGCGAGCGAAGCTGTCGACGTGATACAGCCAGCGCCCGTCGCTCGATACGGCTGGGCCGTTGGTGATGATCGCGGCACCGCCCGCTTCGGCGATCGTTCCCCGATCGAAGCAATAGACCCGGCCGGTCGGCAGCGTCTCGCCATCGTCCATCGAGCCGAACCACATCCGTCCGCCGAGATCGACCGTGGCGTCGTTAAAGCGGTTGCCGGCCGGCATCGCGACACGGGCGATCTCGGCGATTCCGCCGTCGTCGGCCCGGTGCAGCAGTCTCTCCCGATTACCGATGACGAGGCCCGCTGGCGCGGCCGGCAGCACGAAGCTCGGGTTGCCGCCGAGTTGCTCGGTAGCGCACGCCCCGCTTGCCGGTTCGTAGCGGTGTAATGTCCCGGCCTTGATATCGACGAACCACAGGCAGCGCGCACGCGCGTCCCAAGCCGGGCCTTCACCGAGCAGCGCCTTACCGTCCCACAGGCAGTCGAGGTTGGTCGCCGGGCTCAAGGTTCGTACGCCGCGCTGCGGGTGATGCGCGCCACCAGAAACGCGTCGGCCACTAACCGCAGCGGCGTCACGTCGAGGTCGCTTTGGCCCGCCTGGATCAGGGCGGCGAAACGGCGGTAGATAGCGGGATATTCCGCGTCCGGTCCCGTCTCGAACGCGCCGCCATCGGTCGCGAGCCGGTGCCCGCCATCGCGCAGGACGAGCCGCCCCCCGTCGACGGTCTCCAGCATGATGTCCCAGGACGGGTCGCCAGCCTCGCGGAAATCGAGGTCCAGCGTCACAGCGCCTTGCTCACCAGCGAGCGTGGCTGAAGCGGCAATCGGCGCGTGCTGGTTCGAAGGAACCTCGAACAACGCGTCATGCACCGCGAATCTCTCGACCGAGATCGCCGTGAGGATCGATAACGCGTTAATCGCGGGATCGAACACGCCGAGGCCGCCCGGCGCCCAGAGCCAGTGCTGCCCGGGATGCCACTGCCGCGCATTCTCGCGCCAGCGGATCGTTCCGGACCGGATCGTGCGGCCCGTCAGCCAAGTACGAGCTGCGGCGACCATCGGCGCCTCGCGCGAGTGCCACGCGGCGAAAAGCGTCTTTCCAGGCATCGCTGCTGCCTTCAAGCGCGCCGCTCCCGAGGGCGTTCCGGCTGGCGGCTTCTCTAGGAGCACGTGAAGCCCAGATCTCAATGCTTCGAGCGCGATCGCCTCGCGTACCTGTGGCGGCGTGCAGATCGCGATCGCGTCGACTGGCAGACCCGCATTCAGAAGGTCACCCAGCGATGAAAAGCCCGGGGTGCCGGCCAACGGAGCGACCGGATCAACAGTGGCAACAAGCGCAAAACCGGTCCCCCCGGCGATCGCCGGCAGATGTTGATCACGAGCGATCTTACCGACGCCGACGAGCGCAAGGCGTACTGTCATCGCTGATCGAATCTCCGAAAGCCTTGCTCTCGGTCGATTTGTCATATTATTGAAGCAGAATGTCAATCGAGGGTTCAACCGTGCCGGATAGGCCTGCTTCCAAACTGCGGTCGCGAGCATGGTTCGACGATCCGTCGAACCCGGACATGACCGCGCTCTATCTTGAGCGCTATCTCAATTACGGGCTGACGCGCGAAGAACTGCAGGACGACCGGCCGATCATCGGCATAGCGCAGACGGGCAGCGACCTCAGCCCCTGCAACCGGCACCACGTCACCTTGGCGGAGCGGGTGCGCGAGGGCATTCGCGAGGCGGGCGGCATCGCGATCGAGTTTCCGGTTCACCCGATCCAGGAGACCGGCAAGCGCCCCACCGCCGGGCTCGACCGAAACCTCGCCTATCTCGGTCTGGTCGAGACGCTGTACGGCTATCCGCTCGACGGCGTCGTGCTGACGATCGGGTGCGACAAAACCACGCCCGCACTGCTGATGGCGGCCGCGACGGTCGACATTCCCGCGATCGCGCTGTCGGTCGGGCCGATGCTCAACGGCTTCTACCGCGGCGAACGCACCGGCTCGGGCACGATCATCTGGAAGGCGCGCGAGCTGCTCGCGACCGGCAAGATCGACTACGAGGGGTTCATCGACCTGGTGGCGTCGTCGGCCACCTCGGTCGGCTACTGCAATACGATGGGTACGGCCACGACGATGAACAGTCTGGCCGAGGCGCTGGGCATGCAATTGCCAGGCTCCGCCGCCATTCCGGCCCCTTACCGGCAACGTGCGCAGATGGCATATCTCACCGGCAAGCGCGCGGTCGAACTGGTGCGGGAGGATGTGCGCCCCTCCGCGATCATGACCCGCGACGCCTTCCTCAACGCTATCGCAGTTAACGCCGCGATTGGTGGCTCGACCAACGCACCAATCCATCTCGCGGCGATCGCGCGCCACGCAGGGGTCGAGCTGACGCTCGACGATTGGGAAAGCGTCGGCGCAGCCATACCGCTGCTGGTCAACATGATGCCCGCGGGCGTATATCTGGGGGAGGACTACTACCATGCGGGCGGCGTGCCAGCCGTGATCAGCGAGCTGATCCGTCACGGCCATATTCGCGAGGACGCGAAGACCGTGAACGGACGCACGGTCGGCGATAACTGCCGCGACGCGGAGATCGTCTCGCCCGACGTGATCCGCGGCTTCGCGACGGCGCTGAAGCTCAACGCAGGCATTGCGGTCCTGCGCGGCAATTTCTTCGACAGCGCGGTCATGAAGATCGGCGTGATCGGCGCCGAGTTTCGCGAGCGCTACCTATCGAACCCCGCTGATCCCGATGCGTTCGAAGGTCCGATAGCGGTCTTCGATGGCCCCGAAGACTATCACCGACGGGTCGACGATCCCGCGAACGGAATTGACGAGACGACAATCCTGGTAATGCGCGGTGCCGGCCCGATCGGCTACCCGGGCGCCGCAGAGGTCGTCAACATGCGTCCCCCCGCCTTCCTGCTGGAACGCGGCATCCATGCCCTGCCGTGCATCGGCGACGGGCGTCAATCGGGAACGAGTGGGAGCCCTTCGATCCTGAACATCAGCCCCGAAGCGGCAGCAGGCGGCGATCTCGCCATCCTGCGCGATGGCGACCGGCTTCGCATCGATGTCGGCCACCGGCGTGTGGATGTGCTGATCGACCCCGACGAGCTCGGGCATCGCCGCAAGGCGCTGAGCGCGGCCGGCGGTTATCGCTATCCGGAAAGCCAAACGCCTTGGCAAGCGATCCAGCGCGGTCTCGTCGGCCAGCTCGGCGATGGCGCGATCCTGGAAGGCGCCGAACGGTTTCAGCGCATCGATCGGACGCAGGGACTACCTCGTGACAGCCATTGAGAGCATCCGGCTGATCAGCGGCGACAGCGTGTGCGAGGTCGCGCCGGCGCTGGGTGGATCGATCCTTCGGCTCAGCGTCGCGGGCGTCGAACTTCTCCGCAGAGCGCCGTCGGATGCCGACGATATCCGGCAGGTCGCGTGTTTCCCCATGATCCCCTTCGCCAACCGTATTGCGCGGGGGCGCTTCGCGTTCCAGGGGAAAAACATCTCAATCGGCGTCGATCCCGACGGTGACCCACATGCGCTCCACGGCCACGGCTGGCGCCGCGCGTGGTCGGTTAACGATCGCGCTGCCGATCGGGTGCGCCTTGGCTTCGATCACGATGGTCAGGGTTGGCTCTGGCCGTATCGCGCGGAGCAGACAATCGTTCTGCGGCCGGACGGCCTGGAAATTGAAATCGCGGTTCATAACCGGCACCCGGTAGATCCTATGCCAGCAGGCATCGGTATCCACCCATTCTTCTCGCGGTCGGCTCAGAACTGGATTGCCGCCGAGGCCAAGGCGTGGTGGCAGAACGACGAAACCGGCTTGGCGACGCAAATGCAGGCCGACGAACGCTTTTCGGGCGATCGGCCATGTCCAGTGGCGGATCTCGAAGGGGTCGATAATCTCTTCGTTTCTGACCGCAATGTCGTTGTCGACCACCGCATCCGTGTTGCTGGCGATCACACTATCGGATTTCACGTCTACGTCCCAGCGGGCCAGGACTTCTTCTGTGTCGAACCTGTCAGCCACGTCCCAAACAGCTTCGGTCGAGGTGAAACTAAACCCGAAGATCTGATCGCGGCAGGAGCCACAAAGTCTTGGAACTTCACGATCAAGGACACCGCACTTCGCCTACCGTCGAACATGCCGACGGAGCGGCACCGATGATCAAGGGCACGCTAGCTGCGGTGGAGGCCGGAGGCACGAAGATCAACGTTGCGATCGGCACGAGCCCGGCCGACATCATCGCATCGGCTCGGATCGAGACGACCACGCCGGAAGAAACGATCGGCAAAATAATAGAATTTTTCGAATTCCACCGCCGCGCTATCGGAGCGTTCGGGGTCGCGTCTTTCGGCCCGGTAAGGATCGATCGCCAGGCGCCAGATTGGGGTCGGTTGCTGACGACGCCGAAGAAGGGCTGGTCAGGCAGCAGTTTCGTCGCGCCCTTGATCGAGCGCTTCGGACTGCCGGTCAATCTTGATACCGACGTCAATGCGGCAGCTGTCGCGGAGCATCGGCTAGGCGCTCTTCGCGGCGTGAGATCCGGTGCGTACCTTACCGTCGGAACCGGCATCGGCGGTGGGCTGATCCTGGACGGTCGTCCTGTTCATGGCGTCATGCATCCTGAAATCGGTCACATCCGCGTGCAGCGTGTCGCGCCGAACGACGATCTCTGGCCTGGGACCTGCCCGTATCATGGCGACTGTCTCGAAGGTCTGGCATCCGGTCCCGCGATCATCCAACGGTGGGGTGCCTCGCTCAGCCGCCTGCCAGGCGACCATCCCGCCCACGGCTTGATCGCCGATTATCTCGGTCAAGCCTGTGCAACGCTGGCGCTCATGTTCTCGGTGGGCCGGATCGTGATCGGCGGCGGCGTCTCGCATACGCCGGGACTGCATTCTTCGATAGCTGATCGAATGCGGTATTGGCTTGGCGGCTACCTGACCGACGAGGCCGTGAACTCCGACTCCTTCATCGTTGGACCACAACTGAAAGATAACGCCGGCCTCGCTGGTGCGATGCTGCTCGCGGAAGAAGCGCGACGTGATTGATTATATCAGGTTTTGTGCCGGCGACGCGATGGCGCGTGCGGCTCTTTTGCAGTTCGATTTGAGAAAGTCCGCCGCGCTAATCTACACTTCCAGTGTTATTTGGTCTCTTCCCAACGAAACTCGCACTGTCGGTAGAGACGCCCGATGGCGCTCGTCCCAGAGGCCGAGTGGACCTCACGCTCCATCGCAATCGAGCCGCCGCCCGCCCTTGGTACTGGCCGGGAGCTATTCGCCTTCATGCGCCATGGCGCCTCGTCGGCGGAAGACGGCGCGTCCGCAATGCTGACGCACATGGAAGTCGTCGCATGACCCAGCTCCTCGCGGTCGACCTCGGCGGCACCCACGCCCGCTTCGCGCTGGCTGAGGTCGCGGACGGGCGAGTGACGTCGCTCAACGAGCCGGTGACGCTGCACACGGCCGATCATGCCAGCTTCCGCTTAGCCTGGGAGGCATTCGCGGCCGCCGTAGGGCGGCCGCTCCCGCGCGCCGCGGCCATCGCCACAGCCGGGCCAGTCTCGGGCGAGGTCATCAAGCTGACCAACAATCCGTGGGTGATCCGACCTTCGCTTATCGCCGAGAAGCTGGGTGTCGACGCCTATGTCGTGGTCAATGACTTTGGCGCGGTCGGTCACGCGGTCGCGCAAGCAGAACCCCGCGACCTGCAACATCTGTGCGGACCGGACGAGCCTCTGCCCGCCGACGGGATCATTGGAATTGTCGGTCCTGGCACGGGGCTTGGCGTAGCGAACCTCCTGCGCTTCGACGGCGGCTACAGGGTGACCGAAACCGAAGGCGGACATACCGATTTCGCGCCATTGGACGCGATCGATGATGCCATCCTCGCCCACCTCCGGGCAGGCCATCGACGGGTGTCGGCCGAGCGGGTGGTGTCGGGCTCCGGCCTTGCGACCATCCACGACGTACTCGCGATGATTGAAGGGCGGCCGTTCTCGAAAAACGACGATCGCACGCTCTGGACCGCCGCGTTGGAGGGATCGGACAGTCTGGCATCGGCCGCGCTCGACAGGTTCTGCATGTCCTTAGGCTCGGTGGCCGGCGACCTCGCCCTAGCGCAAGGGGCGAAAGCCGTAATCATAGCGGGCGGGCTCGGCCACCGACTTGCCGCCCACCTGCCCCGGTCCGGTTTTCGGCAACGCTTCACCGCGAAGGGTCGGTTCGAGAGATTGATGGCTGCGATGCCCGTCAAAATCATCTCACACCCGCAGCCCGGCTTGTTCGGCGCCGCGGCAGCATTTGCACAGGAGCATTCTCGATGATCGAAATTTACGATGTCATGACGCGATCACCGGTGATCCCGGTCCTAGTGATCGACGACGTGCATCAAGCTCAACCGATCGCTGAAGCGCTTGTTCGAGGAGGTCTTACGGTTTTGGAGGTGACGCTGCGCACCCCTGCGGCGCTCGACGTTCTGCGCGAGATGAGCCAAGTTGAAGGAGCGCTCGTCGGCGCCGGGACAGTCGTCGACGAGGCGGGCCTGAACGCCGCGCTGGACTGCGGAGCGCAGTTCATCGTTAGCCCGGGTTTGACCGAAACCGTCGCGCGACCGGCCATCGCGAGCGGCATTGCCTTCCTCCCCGGTGTTGCCAACGCAACCGACATCATGCGCGGCATGGATCTCGGCCTGCGGCACTTCAAGTTCTTCCCTGCTGAAGCTGCGGGAGGGATCAAGGCGCTGAGAGCCTTGGCAGCACCGTTCTCCCGAGCCAGATTTTGTCCGACCGGCGGAGTCACGGCCGCTTCTGCGCCTGCTTGGCTTGCCGAGCCGTCGGTGCTGTGCGTGGGCGGCAGTTGGATTGTGCCGTCTGACGTTCCCAACTTACAGCTAATTCGATCGACCGCGGGGGCAGCCGCCGCGTTGCGTGATGCGGCCCGCTCTTCGTGCGACGAGCAGGACGGGTGAGGGAGCACGTGTGGCTAACGGCGCCGACTTACGCTCTCGTTTCGGGGACCGTGTCCGTATCTTGCTCACGCGGTCTGGGCTGTCGACCGACGATCTAGCGTCCTTGAGCGGTTTACCGGTTAGACGCCTCACTCGGATACTCAGCGGTCGCTATGCCCGCCTTACGATTCGAGATATGGAAATTATCGCCAGCGCCTTAAAAGTGCCGCTGCACAGGCTTCTTTCTCCAGCTCCACCTTCAGGCGAGGCGGGGAAACCCGAGATAGGCGAAGACTAGGCAGCGCGTCTGGAGCCGGAGTCCGTCGCGCTACCTCGTAGTAGTCCATGCCCTAAACTCCCGCTTGATCGACGCGCGCAACCCTTCCGGACGCATACCCCCTTCCCTTTATCAACTCATAACCCTGTAGAATACGCTACGCGAATCTTGGTCTTTGTCTGGCATATTTTCGTTCGATACGCCTCTTGGTTCGGAAAGCACGCATCGACGTGCGTCTGGAGCACAATACAGGGGGAATTAGCTATGCCACTGACACGTTGCGAAGTACGCCGGCTGCGACTGTTCTCTGCAACCTCCGCAATCGCACTGTTCAATGCTGCTCTTCTCCCGACGGCAAGTCAGGCTCAAGCCGTCGCGCCCTCCAATACTGCTGTGCAAGCGCAACAAGGAGCAGACGCTCCATCGACGCCCACTCGTACAGTCGATAGCGCAACCGGCGACGGCCAACCGGCCGACATCATCGTCACGGGCTCGCGCGTCGTTCAGAACGGCTATCAAGCACCAACGCCGGTGTCGGTGCTCAGCGGTCAGGCCCTGTCGGAGATCGCTCCGACGAACATCGCCGACGCGGTCAATCGTCTTCCCTCGCTCAACGGCAGCACCACGCCGCGCACGGCCATAACCAGCGTCAGTTCGGGCGCGCTCGGGGTCAATCAGCTCAACCTGCGCGGCCTCGGATCCAATCGCACACTGGTCCTGCTCGACGGAAAGCGGGTCATCAACGCCTCCGCAATCAACTCCTCCAACGCCAGCTTTGCCGCGCCGGACGTGAACACCATTCCCAACGGCCTCGTCTCTCGGGTCGAGGTGGTGACGGGCGGCGCCTCGGCCGCCTATGGCTCAGACGCGCTCGCCGGCGTTGTCAACTTCGTGATCGACCATAAGTTCACGGGCATCAAGGGCACGCTGCAGGGCGGCGTGACCACGTACGGCGATGATCGCAACTACCTCGGCTCGCTGACGATCGGGAAGGCGTTCGCGGACGACAAGGGCCATCTGTTGCTGTCGGGCGAATTTACTCACAACGACGGCATCAAGGGGACGCCGCGGCCTTGGAACGATAACAGCGCGATCGTCTTCACCAATCCCAGCTATACCGCGACCAACGGCCAGCCCTTCTATTTGCTCGCTCGGCAGATCGGCACCAGCAACGGCACGCCTGGCGGCCTTATCACGCGCGGCTGTACGGGTGTGGGTACGGGCTGCACCACCGCGTCGCCGATCCGGGGGATCGTGTTCGGTGCCGGCGGACAGCCCGGCACGTTCAACTTCGGCACGATCGCCGGTGCGCCGAGCGCCAGCAACACCGGGGTTGGCAACGTCATGTCGGGCGGCGATTGGCAGTATTCGCGAATTGACGATGGCGTCGATCTTGACGGCAAGCAGACCCGCGCCACGGCCTATGGCCGC
The DNA here is from genome assembly GCA_964242935.1 of uncultured Burkholderiaceae bacterium. GTDB lineage: Bacteria > Pseudomonadota > Gammaproteobacteria > Burkholderiales > Burkholderiaceae_D > CAHJXF01. Next base: position 36,383 of record CAXTDA010000002.1, read on the forward strand.
TTGAGCTACGATGTTTCGGACGGCATCGAACTCTACGCCGAAGGACAGTACGCGCATACCAACGCAACCAGCACGGCGACGCCCAATCGCCGACTGAACAATCTGACCATAACCCTCGACAATCCGTTCATTCCGGCGGCGGTCGCCGCGCAGGCTGCCGCGCTTGGTCTGCAGTCGTTTATCGTCGGTACGACTAACGGTGATATCGGCCGGGTGGTCGTCAACAACCAGCGCGACCTCACTCGCTTCACCGTAGGTGCCGACGGCAAATTCGGTGTGTTGGGATCGAGCTGGAGCTACGATGCTTATTACCAGCACAGTCAGAATATCGTCAAAAACGCTGCGCGAAACGTAGGTATCACCGCCAACTATCTTCTAGCGGTCGACGCGGTCCGCAACCCCGCCAACGGGGCCATCATCTGCCGCTCGACGTTGACCAATCCGGGAAATGGTTGCGTGCCCTTCAATCCGCTGGGCACCGGCGTGAACACGGCACAGGCGATCAGCTATGTCACCGGCACCTCGCAGCGGCGCGATGTGCTCAAGCAGGATGTCGCGGCGTTCGACGTTCGCGGTAACCCATTCTCGACCTGGGCGGGGCCGGTGGCTGTCGCCTTCGGCGTCGAGCACCGCCGCGAGAGCCTGACCGGACAGACGGACGCGCTCGACGTCAACCCGAGCGTCAATCCCTATTTCGCCGGCAACTATCACGCGAGCTCAGGATCGTATCAGGTGACGGAGGGCTTCTTCGAGACCGAGGTGCCGATTGCCCGCGACACCGCCTGGGCCAAGTCGCTCGACTTCAACGGCGCCATCCGCGAGACCGACTACACGACGTCGGGCACCGTGACGACATGGAAGGTCGGTGGCACCTATGCGCCGGTGTCGGACATCCGGTTCCGCGCGTCGCATTCACGCGACATCCGCGCGCCCAATCTGGGCGAACTGTACAGCGCCGGGCAGACGCAGTCGGGAACGTCGTTGTTCGATCCGTTCACCAACACAAACCTGACCAACTCGTTTGCCGTGACCGCAGGCAATCCCAATCTCAAGCCCGAGACCGGCGACACCAACGGTGTTGGCGTGATCGTCTCGCCGCGCTTCATTCCGGGCTTCCAGGCGTCGGTCGACTTTTACAGCATCAAGGTCAAGAACGCGGTGGCGACGCCCGGCGTGCAGCAGGTCGTCAATCTGTGCTTCCAGGGCGTCACCTCGGTGTGCCCGGCAATCACCCGGACCAACGGCGTCATCACGGCAGTAGGCGTCCTGCCCCAGAACATCGCCAGTCAGTTCACCAAGGGCCTCGACTTCGACGTGAGCTATCAGGTTCCGTTGCCGTCGATCGCGCCAGGCACCGATGCTAAGCTGGTGCTTCGAGGCACAGCGAACTACGTGTTCAAGTTGAGGACCACCGACAACACCGGCACCTACGAGGGCGCGGGCGTACTTGGCAGCTTCACGACGCTCAACGCCACCGCGCTGTCGTCGCCCAAGTTTAGGTCGATTTTCACGGCCGCCTTTGTCAGTACCCCGTTCGACATCAACGTGACGTGGCGGCATGTCGGCGGCGGCGTGTACGACTACGACCTGATCACTTGCACCTCGAACTGCCCGGCGAGCACGCCGCTCAACAGCGGGACGTTGACGGGCAATACCATCAACGGCAACTCGATCAAGTCGAACAACCTTTTCGATCTCGGGATCTCGCTTCGTCCGTTCTCCGCGAGCCGATCGGCCGAAATCTTCTTGGCGGTGGATAACGTCTTCAACAAAGCGCCGCCGCTGATCTACGGTGTCGTGCAGGACGGTTATTATCAGGGCCAGGCGAACTTCGCCTACGATCGCATCGGACGCAATTTCCGGGCGGGTATGCGCTTCAAGCTCTGACGCTCTCGAAGGGCGGTCCACCGCGTGGTCCGCCCGTTCAGCGCTGACAAGATGACCGGAACGAGTGTCCCATGAACGATATCGTACGTCTCGCCACCAACCCGCGGCGTGGCCGCGCGGTCACCTATAACGGTGTACTCTATATTGGCGGCCAGACCGCTGATGACGAAAGCCAAGATATTCGCGGTCAGATGGCGGAGACGCTGGCGAAGATCGATGCTGTCCTAGCCCAAGCGGGGACCGACCGAACGCGATTGCTGACCGCGCAGATTTGGCTGAAGGACATCGCTAGGGACTTTGGCGGCATGAACGAAATCTGGGACAGCTGGATAAATCCCGCCCACGCTCCGACCCGCGCCACGGCCCAGTGCGAGATGGCGACGCCCGACACGCTCGTCGAGGTGATCATCACTGCCGCGCATCCGGTCTAACAGGCGGCGTTAAATGCCCGAGGCCCGTGCGCTACTGCCACCAACGTGAAGATCCGCCGGGCCGGTTTCAAAGGTCGGGCGATCGCTCCTCGTCAGCCGTCTGGCTGTCATGTGAAAATCATTGCGGTTGCGAGCTCGGCCGTCGCTCGCAACTCCGCGGTGAAAGCATCGATCAGCTGGAAGTTCCGGCTGTCGGGGTTGCGGCATAGCTGGAAGCTGCTGACGATGTTAGGAACGAACGGTCGAACGACGAGGCGGTCGCGTAGCCCCAGCGCGGCGAGAGGATGCACGAGCGCCACGCCCTCCCCCGCCGCAACGAATTCACACAGGATCGGCATTGTATCGGCGGTGACCCTTATGTTCGGCATAACCCCGCGCTCTGCAAATGCTTGATCCGCCATCCGGCTGGCGTAGAAGTCCGGAGGCAGTCCGATCACGTCGACGCCATCGAGGTCGCGCGCATCGATCTGATCTTGACCGGCAAGGTCGTGTCCCTTCGGCAGGACACAGACGAGCGAATGCTCCATCAACGGTTCGATCACTACGAAAGGATTGGCGATCGCCGCCCCAACGATGCCGACGTCGAGCTGGCGTGCGATTATCCGGTCGACGATCCATTGAGAACTGACCGAGTCGACTGCGCAGAAAACATTGGGATGGCCGGAGAGGAACCGGCTGATCGCCTGCTGGATAAAGGAACCCGACAGAGCCGGAATGACGCCGATCGCTAGCCGTCCCTGATCCTCACGGCGGATCGCATCGACCGCGCTCTCGACCTGTCGTATCCCGGCGAAAATACGGCTGATCTCTTCATAGAGCCTCATCGCCCGCTTGGTCGGCGCCAACCGCCCCTTCAGGCGGTCGAACAGCTTCAGCCCCGTATCGGCCTCCAGATGGGCGATGAGCTTGCTCATCGCCGGCTGCGAGATATTCAATACCTCTGCGCCGCGACTGACCGTCCCGTGCTCGACCACCGCTTTGAAGGCTTCGATCTGCCTGAGGTTCAATTGTCGCGCCATCTATAACCCCTCAGAATGCCCAAGCCACGTTTGCGACTTGGACATTCAGAACTTGAGCGCATAGCATGGCGCGATGCAAGAGGATTAGGCTATGGGATCGAGACCGCATCGAGACGAGGCATCGGTGAACATAGCTCTCGCCGGCGACCGCGCTCGAATCGTCGAAGCTGCGATCGACGTCGCATGATGAGAGACCAGCAAATCCAACAAACCGAGCAAAACAAGTCTCTGCATCCGATCTTAATCGTATTGGCGATCCTGCTGACCGCAGCTGTGCTAACGCACGTTCTCCCTGCCGGTAGCTTTCGCCGTGTCGGAGCAGATGTCGTCCCGGGAACATATCAACCGATCCCGAAGATGAACGGGTTACCAGCACTTCTTTCCCCAAAACTGCCCGTCGAAGGCGAGAGCCCCGCCCACGCCGCCAGCATCGTGACCGTGTTCAATTCGATACCGGCGGGTATGACAAAGTCGGCCAACCTGTTCTTTATGGTGCTGCTCGTCGGCGGAATGTTCGGCGTCCTGCAGGTTACCGGAGCGGTCGACGCCGGCGTGGATCGACTGCTCCATCTCACCGCCGGTAACGTCTATCTGTTGACCGCTGGATTGATGACCCTGTTGTCTTGCGGGAGCACGTTTCTCGGCTTCAGTTCGGCCTATCTCGCCCTGATCCCACTCGTGCTGAGGCTGGGGAAGCGTCTCGGCCTGCCCAATCTGTTCGCGCCCGCAGTCGTCGCGCTCTCCGACTTCATCGGCTACGCCGCCTCCGTCTCCAATCCGATCGCGCTTGGCATTGCGCAGCCCGCGGCCGGTGTGCCGCTTTTTAGCGGCATGTTGGTTCGGCTGGCGGTCTTTCTTCCCATGTTGGTCATCGGGATTGCTGCCGTGATGCTGTTCCTACGCAAGCAGGAGCGCGTCCCTCACCTTTCCGAAGCCTGCCGGCTTACGGTCCGCCAGACCGGCGTGATGATCACGCTCTTGCTCGGTGGCATTTCGCTAGTGGCGGGCACCGGCCTATGGTCGTGGCGGACGCCGGAGATGGCCGCTGCCTTCGTTGCGTTGACGTTGGCGATCGCCGTCGTCGGCGGGTTGCGGCCCTCCGACGCGGCCGATGGCTGGCTCGAGGGCATGAAGAACATGCTTCTATCTTGCCTTACGATCGGCTTGGCAGGCGCGATCGGCATCGTGCTTCAGTCGAGCCAGGTGCTCGATGGTATCGTCAACTCGCTCGCTACCCTCATTGCGGGCCACGGGCACGTCGCCGTAGCGTGGAGCCTGATGACATCGGAAATGGCGTTTGGTGTCGTCATCCCGTCCGTTTCCAGCAAGGCCGCGATCAGCCTTCCGATCATGGCACCTATCGCCCATCTGTCCGGCGTAAGCGGTCAAATTGCAGTCTCGGCGCTGCTGCTGGGTTCGGGCATGACCAACATGATCTCGCCGACGAACGATCTGCTGCTGGCGTTCCTAGCCTCCGCCCGCGTCGGCTATGCACAATGGTTTCGCTTCATTCTCCCGCTGTTTTTGATCTTCACCGCGATCAGCTTTGTTGCGCTCGGCGTGATGGCCGTGGCCGGCGTTTAACTTCGCTGCCCACTTGAATTGGGGGCGTATGTCTCCTGATCGCTCTTATCCTCCGATCGTCGGCGAGGACATAACCGATGAGAATAGGAGCGCTGGAAAACAAACTTTGACGACGTGCCGGGCCCCTATCAAGCTCGGCGCAGGCTCATACCTTGGGGCAAATGATGTTTCGTAAATTACCCGACGGACAGGCTGCGAAGCGGCTCGTCACGATCAGCCTGGACGGCCAGCTGATCGAAGCAGAAGAGAGCGAAACAATCGCGGCAGTCCTGCTTCGTGTTCCGCCTTTTTTCAACCGCACCACCCCGGTTGGAGGAAAGCGCCGCGCACCATTTTGTATGATGGGGGCGTGTTTCGACTGCCTTGTCGAGATCAACGGGGAAACTACTCGCAGTTGTTTGCTGCTCGCGACCGAAGGAATGGCGGTTTATCGGCAAGACGGACAACCGAAGTCGCTGCTCGCCGCCACGCTATGACCGACGTGCTGGTCATTGGCGCCGGGCCCGCGGGCCTGACGGCTGCGCTCGAACTTCGCGGCTACGGCCTTTCCGTGACCGTCGTCGACGATCAACCTGCGCCGGGCGGCAGGATCTTCGCCGCGATCGAGGCCCGCAAGGTCTATGGCTCTGAAGACCAATCAGGTGCGGCGCTCGTCCGGCGCTTTCGCGCGAGCGGCGGCGAATATCTCCCATCCGCGGAGGTCTGGCAGATCGAATCGGGTAACCGCGTCTTCTTGACCCAAGGGGGGCAGGTAAGGATGCTCGAACCGCGTTTCATCCTTTTTGCGACTGGCGCGCAGGAGCGGCCGATGGCGTTTCCGGGCTGGGAGCGACCGGGCGTGATGACCGTCGGCAGCGCGCAGATCCTGTTGAAGACGGCGCGGCAGGTTCCAACCGAGCCTGTGTGGTTTGTAGGAACTGGCCCTCTCCTTCTGCTGTACGTGCAGCAGTTGCTGGCGGCGGGCGGCACCGTAGCGGGTATTCTCGACACGACACCGTCCGGCCGCCTCCTTCCTGCCGCTCCGCTCTTGCCGGGAGCGCTCGGGTATGGCTGGCGCGACCTGATCCGAGGGGTACGCTGGCTTCTCGCCAATCGCCGATTGAATGTTGTCCGGAACGTCGTTGCCGTGGAAGCGCTCGGTGACGAGCGTCTCGAAAAGATCCGCTACACCACAAGCGCAGGGCTCACGACATCGGTCCCGGCGGAGCTATTATTGACGCATGACGGTGTGATTCCAGCGATCCACGCCACGATGGCCGCAGGATGCGGGCATCGCTGGAACCCTACCCAGAAATGCTTCGAGCCGGTCGTCGATGGCTTCGGCGCGTCGACGGTGCCGACATTGTTCATCGCAGGAGACGGGGGGACTATCGCTGGTGCGCGCGCCGCGATGCTGTCAGGGCGGCTGGCCGCGGTCGGCATCGCGCGCGCTGCGG
>CAXTDA010000002.1:42839-43954 GCA_964242935.1 uncultured Burkholderiaceae bacterium
CGCGCCGCGATGCTGTCAGGGCGGCTGGCCGCGGTCGGCATCGCGCGCGCTGCGGGCGCCGTCACTGATCGGAAGGCCCGAGCGTCGGTGGCTATTTTGCGGCGCAAATTGGCGGCGGCGAAGCGCTTCCGCGCCCTGGTGGATCACCTTTATCCGCCAAGCGACCTCTCCATCCCGGACGACACCATCGTCTGCCGCTGCGAAGAGATCACCGCAGGACGCGTGCGCGAGGTGCTGGTCGGGCGGGGGCATGCGGGCCCCGACGGCGTGAAGATCGCGACACGCGTCGGCATGGGACCGTGCCAAGGACGGCAATGCGGCCTCAACCTCACCCGGCTCGTGGCGGAGGCTCATGGGACCAGCCCGAGCGACGTCGGATTCCTGAGAATCCGGCCGCCGATCAAACCGATCACGCTCAACGAGCTCGCGACATTGGAGACGGCTTAGATGTCCGAAACGTCGGACGCCTTGGTGATCGGCGGCGGCCTGCATGGACTGTCGGCCGCGCTGCAGCTCGCGCGTCGAGGCGTGAGCGTCAGGCTTCTGGAGCGCGCGCGCATCGGCCGACACTCATCCGGCGCCTCCGCTGCGGGCGTGCGGACGCTGGGTCGCGATCGAGCTGAACTGCCGGCTTCCCTCGTCGCAATGGAGATGTGGCGCGACATGAAAAGCTTGGTCGGCGACGACTGCGGCTTTCGCCCCTACGGTCAGCTGCTGGTTGCCGAGAACGAGACCGAATTGGCGGAACTGCGATCGAAGGTCGCGGCGCTCGTTCGAGATGGATTCACCAACGAGGAGATGGTCGATGCCGCGGCTCTCCGGGAACTCGCGCCGCCGCTGGCGCATCATTGCGTCGGCGGCATCTTTGCGCCTGGAGACGGCGCCGCGGATCCGCACCAGACCTTGGCGGCCTTTTACCGTTCCTGCGTCGATGCCGGCGTTATCATTCACGAAGGGGTAGGCGTCTCGAGCCTGCGCTGGCAAAACGATACGTGGTATGCCACGACCGACACCGAGACGTTCGAGGCTCCGTTGGTGGTGAATGCCGCCGGTGCTTGGGCGGGCTACATCGCCGCTTCCGCCGGCGACGACATCCCCCTCGACACCAAAGCCTC
>CAXTDA010000002.1:44054-51511 GCA_964242935.1 uncultured Burkholderiaceae bacterium
TCCGCGCCCAACTTGATGCATCTGTTCGGATTTTGTGGTCATGGTTTTCAGCTCGTGCCGGCCTTGGGCGTTGCGAGCGCCGACCTTCTACTCGACGGCAAGACCGCGATCGATATCGAGGACCTCAGCCCGAGACGCTTCCTCACGAACAATGGCCCGCTGGTCTCACCGTCCGGAAATCTAGGCCCTTTGGCACAGACGTCGGAGTCCGGGACGACGGAGGCATACTCGTCCGCGACGTCAAGAGCCGTGTGATGGCCGAAAGCCGGGAACTGATAAGCGCAATCGACGAACTCGAAGCTCTACTCGTTCAGTCAGCGGCGATACCCGATGCCTCGTCGGTCGAGGGTCGTAAGCAAGCACTTGTTCTCAGGCGCAGGATAGCCGGGCAAAACGCGATCATCGCCAGTTTGGGAGATCCGGCCTTCACTGAAAACGATAAAAAGCAAACATTCCGGACGGAAATTAGCCGCCTGCGTTCGGCTGTTAATTCTCATCTCAGCTGCTGGCCGATTGCGACGATGGACTTGAGCAATCCCGAATATCAGGAGTCCTTGGCGCGGCTACGACAGGCCTATCGTGACTTCATCAGTCGGCTACGTCAGGAGCTGCATGGCCGGTCCGACTAGGTGTTCCAGAGGCGGTCTCGAAGTATGCGGCCTCCTCGAGGAGCCATGTTCGAAAGCTCGATAGCGCCGTCGACATCTGTCGGTTCGACGGCAGGACGAGATAATAGGCGCCCTCCCCGCGGATCGAAATCGGCAGCGGCGAGACCAACTGACCATCCGCCAACTCGGTTTCGATCAGGAACCGCGGGATAAGTGCGATCCCGGTGCCGGCGGCAGCGGCCTGGGCAAGCATCAGGAAGTGTTCGAACGAGGCGCTTGGCGGCGGGACCGAGCCGTGGACACCCGCCGCCGTCAACCAGTGGGCCCATGCGTCGCGCCGCGACGACTGAACCAGCAGCGGCCATTCCAGCACATCGCCTGGCTCTGCAATCGGCTTGGCCGCAAGCGCGGACGGCGCGCATACGGCAACCGTTTCCTCGCGAAAGAGCCGGTCGAGATCGCCTTCTGGCCAATCCGGCAGGCCGAAATGGATCGCTGCATCGAATTGCTCCTTGGCGAAATCGAAAGGGAACGATCGCGCGGCGAAGTTGACCACGATGTCAGGGTGGCGAGACGTCAGCTGTCGTAGGCGGGGCGCTAGCCAACGCATGCCGAAGCTCGGCAAGGTCGCGATGTTCAGCTCGCCAGGCGACCGGCGTTCAAGAAACGACGTCGTCGCGCTGCGAATCTGATCAAGGGCAGGAGCGATCGCTTCGGCGAACGTGCGGCCTTCGGCGCTCAATTCTACCCGCCGGCCATTGCGCTTGAAAAGAGCGACCTGAAGCCAGTCTTCCAATATGGCGATCTGACGACTGACCGCGCTTTGGGTCAGCCCTACCTCGTCCCCGGCGCGCGAGAAACTGTGATGGCGCGCGGCAGCGACGAAACTCGCCAACGCTCCGATCGGCGGAAGTAGTTTTCGCTGATTATCCTTCATTCCAATTACTCATCTGTAGATGATGTCATTGCGTTTGCCGCAATGGCGCGCGGAGCGCAATATACGTCTACGTAGAGGCATAGCTGCGTGGAATACTGCTATTCTATAGAGTGATATACATGCACTTAAGGAATGAGGACCTGCCATGGCCGATCATCTGATGAACCTTTATAACCGCGCGCCTCTGGCATTCGCGCGAGGCGAAGGCGTCTGGTTGATCGATACGGAGGGGCGCCGCTATATCGATTGCGTAGCCGGCATCGCTACTGACGCGCTCGGCCATGCTCATCCCAAGCTCGTCGCGGCTCTGACCGATCAGGCACAAAAGCTCTGGCACGTCTCCAACATCTTCCGCATTCCCGAGCAAGAAGAGCTGGCAGGGCGCCTGGCCGAAGCGAGCTTCGCCGATGTCGTCTTCTTTGCCAATACCGGCACCGAAGCCGTCGAGTGCGCGCTCAAGACCGCGCGCCGTTACCACGCCGTCGCCGATAGAACCGACCGCGTCGACATCATCGGTTTCTCGGGGTCTTTCCACGGGCGGACGTACGGCGCCATCAACGCGTCGGGCAACCCGTCCTATCTCGACGGGTTCGGCCCCAAGCTCCCCGGCTACATTCAACTTCCCCTGGACGATGAAGCCGCATTCGCCGAGGCGGTCGCTCGCCCGACGACCGCCGCCGTCATCGTCGAGCCCGTCCAGGGAGAGGGCGGCGCGAGGGCGCTGTCGGGCGAGTGGCTTCGCCGTGTCCGTGATCTCACGCGCGCGAACGGGGTGCTTCTGATCCATGACGAAGTGCAGAGCGGCATGGGCCGCACCGGCAGGCTCTTCGCGCACCAATGGTTCGACGATGCGGCGCCCGACATCATGACGCTGGCAAAGGCGCTCGGTTCGGGCTTTCCGGTCGGCGCCTGCCTGGCGACGAACGCGGCGGCGAGAGGGATGACGCCGGGCGTCCACGGCACGACGTTCGGCGGGAATCCGCTGGGCATGAAGGTCGCGATCGCGGCCTTCGACGAGATCGCCCGACCGGCGACGCTCGCCCGGGTCCGCGAAGCCGCCGCCGACTTCGCGGCGCGGCTTGAGGAGGTGCGCGCTCGCTATCCCGAGATCATCGCCGAGGTTCGCGGCAAGGGGTTGCTGATCGGCCTGAAGATGGTTCCCAACAATCGCGAGTTCATGGCGCTGGCGCGCGATCACGGGCTCCTCGTCGCCGGCGGCGGCGAGAACTGCGTCCGTTTGTTGCCGTCGCTGCTGATCTCGGCGGCGGAAATCGCCGAGGCGGTTTCGCGGTTCGAGGCGACCTGCGCGACCGCTCGGACCTCGGTCGCCAAGGCTGCCTGAACCGTAACCCGTGATTTTCCGTCGTTCCGCATATCGCGAGGTTTAAGCACATGGCGCAGCACAGCATGACATCGACCTGCCCCGCGACGGGTGATGTCGTCTGGTCGGGAGCGGCAGCTTCGGGTGCCGATGTCCACGACGCGGTCGGTCGCGCGAAGAACGCTTTCGCAAGCTGGCGCCGAACGTCGCTCGCCGAACGCGTCGCGGTCGCGCGCGGCTATGCCGCCCGCCTGAAGTCACGAACCGAGCAGGTCGCGGAGACGATCTCGCGCGAGACCGGCAAGGCGCTGTGGGAGGCGAAGCAGGAAGTCGGTTCGATGATCGGCAAGGTCGAGCTGTCGATCGCGGCGCAGGCGGAGCGCGCCGGCGAACGCCGGACCGGAGTGCCGTTCGGCGAGACCGTCCTGCGCCACCGGCCGCACGGCGTGATGGCCGTTCTCGGCCCATACAATTTCCCCGGCCATTTGCCGAACGGCCACATCGTCCCCGCGCTGCTGGCGGGCAACGTCGTTGTCTTCAAGCCCTCCGAGCTGGCCCCCGGCGTGGGCGAAGCGATGGCCGACGCCTGGCGGGACGCCGGTTTGCCTGAGGATGTGCTGACCATCGTACAGGGCGGCCGCGAGGCAGGCGAGGCGTTGGTCGAGGCCCCGATCGACGGCCTGCTCTTCACCGGCTCGGCGGCGACGGGAATGTATCTGCGTCGCCGTTTCGCCGAGCGCCCCGCGGTGGTGCTGGCTCTTGAGCTCGGAGGCAACAATCCGCTCGTGGTGTGGGACGGCGACGTCGCCGAGGCGGCGGCGGTGGTCGTGCAATCGGCCTACGTCACGACCGGTCAGCGTTGCTCGTGCGCGCGCCGGCTGATCGTTCCCAATGGCGCGTTCGGCGATGCGCTGGTCGAGGAAGTCGCGGCGCTGGCCGGTCGGCTGAGGATCGGCAGCTGGAACGAGCAGCCCGAACCCTATTGCGGCCCGCTCGTATCGGAACTGGCGGCGGCGACGGCGCGGCGTCAGGTGGACCGGCTGGCCGCGCTGGGTGCGTCGGTCGTTCGCCCGCTTGCTGCCATCGCCGGCCGTAGCGCCGCGTTCGTGTCGCCCGCGCTGATCGACGTGAGCGGTCTCGACGCGCCCGACGAGGAGATTTTCGGACCTGTGGTCCAGGTCGTCAGAGTGGCCGACTTCACGGCCGCCGTCATCGCCGCGAACGACACCAGGTTCGGTCTGTCCGCCGGGCTGGTAAGTGCCGACGACGCGCTTTGGGATCGGTTCGTCGGCGAGGTGCGCGCCGGCGTGGTAAACCGCAATCGGCCGACCACCGGCGCGGCGGGTTCGCTGCCGTTCGGCGGCGTCGGCGAGTCGGGCAACCACCGTCCGAGCGCCTATTACGCCGCCGATTACTGCGCCTATCCGACGGCCAGCTTCGAAGCCGCGACGGCGGCCGGCAATCGGGAGGGACTGAGCGCCCTCGTCGCGTCATGAGCACCGATGCCGGCCATTTTGCCATGATCGAGCGGGCGCCGATGCTCGACCATGTCCTCGCCTGGACCGCGGTCAACTCGGGGACGCGCAATCTCGCGGGGCTGGCGACGATGGCAAGCCTGCTGGGCGAAGCCTTCGCGACCCTGCCTGGGGAGATCGAGCTTACGGCTCCCGCCACCATCGAGACCGTGGGCGCCGGCGGTGAGATCATCCCGACAACCGCCGGCGACCACCTCGTGCTGCGCGTCCGGCCCGACGCCGCGCGACGAATATTGCTCACCGGGCATATGGACACGGTCTACGGGGTCGACGACCCGTTCCAGGCGATCACCTGGCTGGACGATCAACGCCTCCGCGGGCCCGGTGCGCTCGACATGAAGTCGGGTATCGCGGTGATGCTGGCGGGCTTGCGCGCGTTTGAGGCGACCCGGCCGCAGCTCGGCTACGACGTGCTGATCAACAGCGACGAAGAAACCGGATCGGCGTCCTCTGCCGCGCTCATCGCCGAACTGGCGCGCGACAAGGTCGCGGCGCTGACCTACGAACCGGTGCTGCCCGGCAATGTGATGGCGCGCGCACGACCAGGCTCGGGCAATTTCTCGGCGATCATCACCGGCCGCTCGGCGCATGCCGGGCGCAACCCCGAGGATGGGCGCAACGCCTTGGTCGCGGCGGCCGACCTCGCGCTGCGCCTTGCCGCTGCGCGGCGGCCCGGTCTTGCGATCAACCCGGCCAAAATCGATGGCGGCGGACCCAACAACGTCGTCCCGGCGCACGCCGTCCTGCGCTTCAACGTCCGCCCCAGGACCGCTTCGGACGTCGACGACGCCGTCGCGCTCGTCGCGCGCCTCGCGGCCGACGTCGCCGCCGCGCACGACGTCACGGTCGAGCTGCATGGCGGTATCGGTCGTCCGGCCAAGCCCGTCGGTCCCGCGACGGAGGCGCTCTTCGGTCTCATCCGACGCGCGGCGTCAGACCTCGGCGATAGGATCGATTGGCGAGACTCGGGCGGGGTGTGCGATGGCAACAACATCGCGGCTTGCGGTGTGCCGGTGATCGACACGATGGGCGCATGCGGCGAGTTTATCCATTCGCCGCAGGAATATCTCGACACCGCCTCGCTCGTGCCCAAGGCGCGCCTCACCGCTCTCGTCCTCACCCGCCTCGAGCAATCGCGTGACCTCAAATGACCTTCGTGCTGCGCGCCGCGCGCCCTGCGGACCTCCCAGCCGTTTACGAGATGGCCAAGAGCACCGGCGGCGGGTTCACCAATCTGCCGCCCGACGAGGCGAAGCTGCAGGCGAAACTCGATCTCGCCGCATCGGCGTTCGAACGCGCTGACGATACGCTCGGCAACGACATGTTCTTCTTCATCCTCGAAGACCTCGAGACGGGCAAAGCGCGCGGCACGTGCCAGATCTTCTCCCAGATCGGCCTGACATGGCCGTTCTATACCTACAAGCTCAGTTCATTCGCCAAATACAGCAAGCAACTCGATCGAACCTTCAGCGCCCAGATGCTGACCCTGACCACCGAATATAACGGCTGTAGCGAAGTCGGCGGGCTGTTCCTTCATCCGAGTTGCCGGGCAGCTGGCGTCGGCGGCCTGCTTGCCCGGACCCGGTATCTGTTCATCCGCGCGCACCGCGCGCGCTTCGCCGCGCGCACCGTCGCGGAGCTGCGCGGGGTGATCGACGAGGCGGGGAGCTCGCCCTTCTGGGACGGCCTTTCTGGCCGCTTCTTCGGCATGAGCTTCCGTGAAGCCGACGAGCATAATGCGCTCTACGGCAACCAATTCATCGCCGATCTCGCGCCCAAACATCCGATCTATACATCGCTGCTACCCGAAAGCGCGGTGAGCGTAATGGGGCTGCCTCACCCGGCCGGTCGCGCCGCGATGCGCATGCTGGAGAAGGAAGGGTTCTTGTTCGAGAACGGCATCGACATTTTTGATGGCGGTCCAACCATGGCAGTCGCGACCGACGCGATCGCCACGCTGCGCGATGCGCGCGAGCATGTCGTCATCGCGATCTCCAATGACGTGCCGCCAGACGCGCAACGGATCGTCACGCATGGCCGCCTCGCCGAGTTCCGCGCCGCGTACGGCTCGGTTGCCCAGGTCGAGGGCGGGGTTGTGGTGGACGCCGCGACGGCAAGCGTCCTTCGCGCGGCAGTAGGTGATCGCGTCACCCACGTGGCGCGGTGACGGCTATGTTGCGTGAGATCAACTTCGACGGAATCATCGGCCCGAGCCACAATTTCTCGGGGCTCAGCCTCGGCAATCTCGCCGCCACGGGCAGCGCGGGCGGCACGTCGAGCCCGCGCGAGGCGGCGCTGCAAGGCATCGCCAAGATGCGGGCTGCCCTCGATCTTGGCTTGGCGCAGGGAATTCTGCTGCCGCATGACCGACCCGATACGACGTGGCTTGGGAGTCTCGGCACCTCGATCGAGGCGGCCGAGCCGGGCCTGCGCGCCAATGCCCTGTCCGCCTCGGCGATGTGGGCGGCCAACGCCGCCACCGTGTCTCCCGGACCCGACACCGTGGACGGCCGCTGCCACCTGACCGTGGCGAACCTCGTGACAATGCCGCACCGCAGCCACGAGTGGCCCGAAACGCTGGCGCAGCTGAGGCTCGCCTTCGCAAACAGCGACCGGTTCGTGGTCCATGGTCCGGTGCCCCCACCGTTCGGTGACGAGGGCGCCGCCAATCACATGCGCCTCTGCCGGACGCATGGCGAGCCGGGCATCGAGATCTTCGTCTATGGCGAAGGCGGCGGTCCCTTCCCGGCGCGGCAACACCGCGAGGCGAGCGCGGCGGTCGCGCGCCGCCACCGGCTCGATCCCGACCGCGCGCTCTTCGTCCGCCAATCGCCCGAGGCGATCGCCGCCGGCGCCTTCCACAACGACGTCGTCGCCGTCGCCAACGAGCATGTGCTGTTCGCGCACGAGCGCGCGTTTGCCGACCCCGCCACATTCTACGCAGACCTGAGACGCCGCCTGCCGGAGGTCGAGATCATCGAGGTGCCGGAGGCGGCGGTCTGCCTCGCCGACGCGATCTCCTCCTATCTCTTCAACGCGCAGCTTGTGACCCTGCC
>CAXTDA010000003.1:0-17051 GCA_964242935.1 uncultured Burkholderiaceae bacterium
GCGGTGGCCGCCGCCGTACTGCGGGCCGCTGCCGACGCCGTGGCGGCCCCGCTGGTGGCCGCGGCAGCGGCATCCCGCGATGCCTTGACCTCGGCCGCTCCGGCGCTCGTGGCGGCCTTTGCGACGTCGACGAACGAGGTCAGCTTGTTGGTCTCGGCGGTCGCCGTGGCTCGCGCCGCGCTGGTCGCCGCGGCCGCCATCTCCGCCTCGGCGGCCTTGAACGCATCGGCGGCCTTGCCGACGTCGGCGTTGAACTCGTCGGTCTGCGCGTCGAGGACGACGCTGAGCTTAAAGTCCGCCATCTAGCTGCCGCCAGTACTTCTCGATGGCCTCGAGCTCGGTCGAGCGCGACGTGATGAGATCCATGATGAGGCGCTTCGAGCGTCGCGCCTCCTCCTCGCTGATCGCACGGAGATAGCCTATGAACTCGCTGTAGCGATAGGCGTTGATCCGTTCAGGCCCGCCGTGTCCGGCAGCGATAAGTCGCTGGTACGGCCCGAACCAATCCGGCCGACGGTCCTGAAGAACGCCTGAAGAGCCGGCGCGAGCCGGAGGATAAAAAAATCGCCGTTGACCTCCACCACGGCGAGCGCGATGTGGAAGAACTCGTCGGGCCGCAGGCGCGCGAGGAAGGCCCGGGCGGCGAGCTGAGGCGCCGTCATCGCGGCGCCGGGCGGCACCGGCACCGGGGGCGCGTCCGGGATGTCGCAGACCAGCGCCGCGGCGTCGAGGAACGCCGGGCTGTGCTCGCTGATGGTCTTGAAGAAGCCGAAGCGATCGGGGACCCGCTTGGCGCTGCCGCCGGCGGCCGCGAGCTCGCCGGTCGTCTCCTTGATCTCGGCGATCTGGTCGAACGACGCCAGGAACGGCGAGCACGCCCGAATGAACGGCGCCATGCTCGACATCGTGACCTCGCTGACCGTCACCGCGACGCCGCGGACCTTCAGCGCGACGTCGACCGACTCGCGAGTGACCGCCGACAGATCCCGCAGCGCGTCGTCCATCAGGCCCCCAGCGGGTGGATGTAGCGCAGGCTGGTGACGCCGAAGCGGCGGCCGGCGAGTAGGTTGACGTCGGCGATCTCGAGATCGAAGCCCTCGCTCGTCGCTGGGTCGAGATCGCCCGGGCCAACGCTGCAGTCGGCGACCGCGGTGCTGCCGTCGGAGCGATACAGCGCGCACCACGCGACCGCGCCGGCGGCGAGCGTCGCGTCCTCGTCGGTCAGCGGATTCGCCAGGGCGACCCCGCTCGCGGCGGGCTGGAATGCCGTCGTCGGAAAGCGGCATTCGGCGAGCAGCTGCGCCGCGCCGACCGCCGCCTGCGGACTCGCGCGACGCGGCGCCGTGTAGAACCGCGCGTAGCCGCTGTTGAGCAGCGCGCAGACGGCGTTGGCGCCCGCCGAGGCGGACAGCAGCGACAGCAGCACGTTCAGGCCGCGACCGGCAGGATCAGCTGCCCGAACTGTCCGAGATCTCCCTCGGGATCCTTGTCGGCATCGACCAGGATGCCGGCCTCGAAGGGCAGCTTCCCCTGCCCGCTCGCGATCAGCCCGAGGTCGGACGTGACCTTCGGCTGGGCGCGATAGAGGTCCATCACGATCGGGCTGTTGTCCTGCTTGTTGACGCCCTCGAAGCGCAGCCAGTATTCCGGCGCGCCGGTCGACAGCAGCGCGAGGCGGAGCGCGGCGCCGTAGACATAGGCGGCCTTGAGCGGCTGCGTCAGGCCGGTCACGTCGAGCAGCTTGATGCCGCCGCCGGCGCTGCGAACCTGATACTTCGAGCCCGCGACGGTGGCCGGCGTCGCCGCGCTGTCGGTGATGACGACGTCCGAGACCAGCTGATGCGCGAACAGCACGTCGTCACCGGCGACCAGCCCGTCCGGCAGGACCTCCGCGGTGACGTTGCCGCCGGCGACCGGCGTGCTGCGCGAGCGCGTCAGCATGATGACGTTCTCGGGCGACCAGTCCTCCATCGTCCCCTTGAGCGTCGCGGTGCGGCCGGTCTCGAGGATGAAGTCGACGAGGTCCTGACCGCTGTAGGACTCGGTGTGCTCCTCCTCCTTCGTCGCGAGGCCGAGCGAGAGGTCCGGCATGTTGCCGAGCCAGCGCAGCGGACCGGGTCCGCCGTTGACTCGGGGTGCTGCGAACAGCCTGCCGCGAAATGAGAAATACATGGTGACGCTCCTTAAGTGACGACGCGGGTTTTGAACATGAACGGGAAGTACGCGAAGGACGACGAATAGCCCGCCGCCTGTCCACTCCCGCGAATCAACGGGCCAGAGAACGCCGAAGGCTCCCGACCCATCAAACATCGGAGCAGGCGCGCGATCAGCGGTCCGGCCGCCGCCCGCGACCTGCTCGAGTCGAGCTGCGCGGACGCATTGCGTACCGAGAGCACGACCATCCATTGCTGATCGACCTGGACCTGCTCGCCGTCGCTGCTTTGCGCGACGACCAGGTCGCCGGCGTACAGCAGGTAGAGGTTCAGGTCGCCTTGCGATTGCTCCTGCAGCTCGCCGAGCGAGGCTGGCGCGCGCACCTCGATGTCGGGAAATTCGGTCTCGAGCAGCGCGACGATGCCGGGCTCGACCTCGAAGTAGTCGCCCGAGAGAATCGTCACGCTGCGGCCCGTCGGACGATCGCGTCGAGCCAGGCGACGACGGTCTCGCCGATCTCCGCCTGATCGGACTCGTTGATGCCGAGGAACGGCCGCGGCGGGATCACGACCTGCCGCTTGCGCGACCAGCGATCGCCGATCTTGAAGGTCAGGAACTCGCCGGCGCGGGCGTTGATCGTCGCCCCGAATTGATTCGGCAGCGCGTAGTCGACGTTGGTCCCGACCTCGACCGTGCCAGGCGAGACCTCCTTCGTGATCGAGGCCGAGAGCCGACGTTTGTCGAGGAGCGTCTGCCCGCCCTGCGTGGCTGCGCGGATCGAGACCGGCCAGGCATCGCCATCCGGTCCGACGCCGTCGACAAAGCGCAGCGCGGTCTGCGTGAGCACCGTGTCGCCGAGCTCGCCGAGCAGGTCGGTGCGCTTTTCGGCATCGAGGACGAGGCCGCTCAGGAGCGCATTGATCGACGCCCCGCCCTCGAGTCGGACCGAGACGCCGGTCATGGCCAGCGCGCCGGACGGAACGGGTACGGAAAGGCGTGGACCTCCGGCATCGTCGCGAGCCGGACGTCCGAGAAGATGCCCCCGACGTTGACGCCGGCGAGCGGCCGCTGCTGCAGGATCGCCGCCGGGTCCGGATCGAGCGGCTCAGCGAAGACGAGCGTGACGACGCCCCGCGCGACGTTGGCGAGCCAGGCCGTCACCTCCTTGTAGCGCTGCGCGACCTGCTCGGTCGGCCGGTCCTTGTAGAGAAAGTACCGGGCGATGTCGCACGCCGCGCGATCGACTGCCGCGGGGACCTCCGCGAGCGGGCTCGGATAGCGCGTCGCGAGGTAGGAGTCGATCTCGTTGCTCGCATCGACGAGCGCCGCGTCGACTAGCGCGCGGTCGAAATCAACGCCGTCCGGAACCAGACCGCGGAGCTCGGCGACCCCGAAGAGGGCCGCCATCCGATCGCTCGAGGCGTACATGCTCGAGCTACTCGGCGAGGCACTCGACGAGCAGCTCCGGCCGGTTCGCAAACGGCAACTGGTTCGCCTGCGTGTGGAGCTCGATGCCGCGGTCGAAGTCGGTGTTGCGCTGCTTCGCGTAGTACGGCAGCGCCATCGTGTTGACGGTCTCGACGAAGTCGGCCGGCGCCCCGTAGGTCGAGAAGAGGTTGCTCGTCCCGAGCGGGTAGGCATGGCCCTTTCCCGGATCGACGAACGCCATGCCGTCGACCGAGGCGGCGTATTCCCAGAAGGTGATGCCGCCGAACACGAAGCCGCCGCGCAGATCGGTCGCGAGCATGGTCTGCGCTGCCGCCCAGCCCAGAAAGATTTTCTCGACGCGCGGATGACTGATGAGCGCGTCGAAGAACTCCGACGACACCATCACCGTCGTCCCGGTCGACGACTCGCCGCCGAGGTGCGTTTCCATCCAGCGCGAGAGGTTGACGCAGATCGCGCGGACGTCGGTCGCCGGATTGTCGAGGTGGAAGTTGACGACGTGCGGCGGGATGCCGAAGGCGTCGAACAGGTTCTCGATCACCGAGGTGCCGTCCGCGTCGTAGATGATGCCCTTCAACGCGCCGACCTTGCGCCACTCGAGCGTCGTGTCGAGCTTGTTGCGCATGTCCTGCAGCTTCGTGTTGACCTGATTGGCGACGGTGTCGAGCTCGTTGCTCGTGCCGAACGCCCGCAGGCCGACGACGTCCTGCGCCTCGACGAGATCCTCGAAGGGCATGTGCGGGATGTTGAAGGCGCGCGCCTTGCGGCCCGTCGGCGTGTTCTTCGGCGCCTTGCCGCCCCAGGGCGTGGTCGGGACGAGACGGAGGACGCCGTTCATCGACTCGATCGAGACCGTGCGCAGGCGCAGCGGCTTCCACTTGAAAAGGCCGAGCGCGTTGACCTTGCCGTACTGCGTCGGCAGCGTGCGAATGGAGTCGGAGAGCTCGACGAGCGTGAAGCCGTCCCCGAGAGCGAATTGCAGATCCATGTTGATTCCTTGAAAGGGTGAGGCGAGCGGCGGATGCGCTCAGGGGATCAGGCGGGAATGCGCGGATCAGGCTTCGCGCAGGACGAGGACGTTCTTGGTCGCGAGCGCGGCGAGCGCGGCGGCCTTCTGCGCCGCGGTGATGCCGGCCTTCCACTTCAGGCCGAAATTGATGATGTGGGCGTCTCGCGTGACGATCGCGCCCGGCGTCGCGAGACCGTCGGTCGTGTCGTAGCTGTCGGTGACGATACCGACCGGGTTCTGCGTCCCGTTGCTCGCGCCCGGGTCGAAGATCGCGACCGTGCCGCCGCCGTCATCGACCGAGATGCGGAAGCCGTCGCCGACCGCGAAGTCGGTCGCGCCGTCGGCGAGCGTGAAGCCGAGCCCCGCGGTGTAAGCGGTCCCGACGGCGCCGGTGCCGGCGACGTTGCCCTCGGGGTCGAGGACCTCGAAGGTGCCGGTCGGGCCGCCGGTGAGGAGGTTGACCTTGTAGACGCCCGGCGCCGTGCCGACCGGGACCGTGACCGGGCCCATGACGCCGTTGCCGACGTTCTGCGGCAGCCCGCCGACGTGCGCGGAGCCGGCGCCAATGCGGCCGACGACGGTGCCGTTGGCGAGCGTTTGCCCGGCGGCGATGACGACGTTGTCGCGGCTGAAGCGGTCGTCCATCTCCCACTTGAGCCAGTCGGTGACCTGATTGCGAATTTGGAGAACTGCGGTGTCCATGAGGTTTCCTTCGGGAAGGTAGTGAGGTCGATCGAGCAGTAGATCGAGGAGGACGGCGGTCTCGGTCAGAACGTCGCCGGGGTATCGGCCGGCAGGCCTTTCGAGCGGTTGTGGTTGGCGAGGCGCGTTGCCGCGTCGCGCTGCAGCGACTCGGTCCGCAGCTGGCTGGGCGTCTTGCCGGCCGCGTCGGCGGCGGGGTCGCCGGTCGTCGCGGTATGCGCGAAGAGCGAGCGCGGCAGGACGACCGTCGGGGCCGGCTTCGCCTTGCGCATCTGCGTCGCGACGGCGGCGAAGGCGGTTTCGCTCATGTCGGCGAACGGGTCGACCTCGGCATCGGTCGGGGCGGCGCCGTTGAGCTCGGTCAGCAGCGCCTTCGCGGCCGAGAAGCGTGTCGCGCGGGCAGCCGCGGCCGCGGCGGTCGCGGTCGCCTCGGCGGCGTCCCGGAACTTCTTGGTCTCGGCGTTGGCGGCGTCGATCTTGGCTTGCATTTCAGCTTCGGTCATGGTGGTTCCTTGTGGAGTGGGTGAGACGTTTTCGGCTGTCACGGCGCGGCTCATCGCGACCGCTGAGGTGGTTCTGTCCCAGCCGTTGGCACAGAAGGAAATCTCGAGCAGCGTCGAGTCGCGAAAGATGTTGAGCGGCCCGGAGACCGAGACGCCGTTCACCACCGTCGACGTCTTGTCGTCGATGAAGTCGATGCGGTCCGGGTCGATGCGGACCGACATCTGCCAGGGGAAGCCATCGTCCGAGTCGGACGCGACCTCCTGCCCGAATTGCGAGCGCAGCAGGGTCCCGGTGATCTCGAGCTTGTTGCCCTCGACCGTCGAGCTTTTGATGACGCCGGCCCGCATCGACGAGTCGTGATCGACCAGCGCCGCGAGCGGGTTCGGCACGGTCAGCGTCGCGAGATCGAAGATCACCCGGTCCCAATACCAGTGGTTCTCGATCACGCCGCCGCCGTAGGCGATGCCGCCGAAGGGGCGAAGCGCCTGATCGTTGGCGGCGTTCTTCGAGCCGATGTTGACGACCGCCCCGAAGGTGCAGTTGTCGAGGGTCTTGCGTTTGATGGTCATGGAAAACCTTCTTGTGAGTCGCGGGGCGGAGCAGCGTCCGGTGTCACCGCGCGCCAGCGAGAAAGTTCTACGCATCCCACTGCAGAAACCTGTTGATTTCGTGTGTAGACGTGTGTAGAATTCTCTACATGAACAGCAGGGACCTGATCAAGGAAATCGAAGCCGCTGGCTGGGTTCTCGACCGCACGAAAGGCAGCCATCACACCTTTCGACACCCTTCGCACGGTCACGCGGTCACGGTGCCGCATCCGAAGAAGGACCTCGGCATCGGCCTGGTCAAGGCGATTCGAAAGAAGGCCGGCCTGTAAATTTTCTTTCCATCCCATAGGAGAGTCGCGATGCGTTACCCCATCTTTGTCGAACCGGGCGACAGGAAGCACGCTTTCGGCGTCGTCGTTCCCGATCTTCCGGGCTGCTTTTCGGCTGGCGATACGCTGGACGAGGCCCTGGACAACGCGCGTGAAGCGGTCGCGACCTGGCTCGAATCTCAGTTGGACAGCGGCGAAGGTGTGCCGGCGCCAACGACTGTCGATGCCCATCTGAAGGAGTACAAGGGCTGGATCCCGTCCGTCGTCGAGATCGAGCTGGCCGACGTACTGGGCGACGCGGAGCGGATCAACATCTCTCTGCCGAAGCGCGTCATCCGTCGTCTGGATGCCCAGGCGGAGAAGGCACAGACGACCCGCTCGGCCTACATCGCCAAACTGGCGATGGCGTGAAGACGTACCGACGTCACGCATCGCGGAGCAGCAGCCCGAGCAGCGGCGAGAACAGGCGCGGGTCGCGGGTTGCCGACAGGTAGGGCGTCGCGTCATGGCAGGCGCCTTTCAGTAGATGACCCCGACGGGGTCGCCCTCGGTGTCGGGCACGTTCTCGACGGTCAGCTCGGGCGGGATCTGGTAGCCGAGCGACATCAGCATCGCGATGAAGCCGTCGTTGCTGCGCAGCGCGATCTCGCTGCCGTCGCCGATGCCGCTCGGGTGCGACCACGGCTCGGCGCCGAAGAGGATCAGCTCGGCGGCCTGAATGCCGCGGACCATCCCGCTCTCGTCATCCCATGTGTGCGGCCCGTAGTGCATGTCGCCGTGGACCAGCGAGAAGGAGCGGATCATCAGTAGTGGAAGAGCAGCCCGTAGAGCACCGACAGCAGGCGCGGATCCTTCTGGATCAGGCGGACGAAGCGGAGCTCGCTCGTGAACGCGTATTCGAACGCCATCGACATCAGCTCGAGCGCGCCGCCGCGGAATGCGTCGGTGTCGGCGGCGCGCGCGATGACCGCGACGACGCTCTGCTCCTGCGCTCGCGGCAGGTATTCCTTCCCGACGTAGTCGGTGAAATAGAGATCCAGCCGCGCGACCTCCCACGCCTGATAGCTCGATCGCGGGTTGCGCGCCCTGAGCGATTCGAGGCGGTCGCCGGCGGTCCGCTCGCGGTGATGCGCCTGGAAGAAGCCGTCGATGTCGGGCGTGACGTGCTGCACGACGTGGGCGGATTCGTGGACGATCGTGCCGAGCTCGTCGTGCGGCGATGAGAAGTGCATCAGCTGCGGGGAGAAGCCGCCGCGCTTGCGCTTGCCGCTCGCCTTCAGGCCGTCCTCGACGCTCAGCGGCCTCGAGCGCAGCGCGTCGGCGATGCGCCGCTGCCACGCCTGCGGGAGCTGCGCGAAGAACGCCCGGGTCGGCTCGACCAGCTTCTTCGGGGCGATCCCGCCGCGCGTCGCGACGACCCTGAAATCGTGCGCCGGCCCGGCCGCGAGCTTCTCGAGCCTGCGGTGAAACACCGTCCGCACGCGGGCCGCCTGATCGGCCGTCAGCGTCGGCTCCCGCGTCGCGGCGCCGCGCGACCAGCTGCCGCCGGCGGCGGCGATGTCGGCCTCGAGGCTGTCGCTGCCGAGTCGGTAGAGATCCTCATACGACAGGTTCATCCGCTCGGCCGCGGCCCGCGCCTCGGCGAGCGCTGCCGTCTGCCGCGTCGACGCATCCGGCGGCGGGGCGAGGATCCTCGCGTCCGGCGCGGTGTAGTCCGCGCCCGGGCTGTAGTCCCAGCCCGCATCCGGCGTCGCGTCGGCCGGGACCTGCTGCGTGACGCCGCCGCGGGCGGTCGCCTGCCTCTCGGTCAGCGCGATCACGACGCAGCGGCAGCGGTAGCCGTTCGGCGGGTAGTGCGTCGTCCACCACGGGTCGTCGCGCGGCAAGATGACGTTGTCCATCGCCAGATGCGAGGGGCGCACGCGCGAGTCGTTGACGGCGTCGTACATCCACATCGGCCGCGTGCGGCTCGCGACCTGCTGCTGATAGCGGCCGCGGTTGTACGCGGCCTGCACGTTGGTCCGGAAGATGTTGTCGAGCCGGTGCTCGGGCAGCAGCAGCGACTCGACCGAGGCCTTCCCTTTCCAGTCGGCGAAGGTGCCGCCTTCGGCGATGACGGCGTTCATCTCGTCCATGACCTGGCGGATCTGGGCGACCGAGGCGGCGCCGGTGATGGTCGTAGCCTTCGCCCGGTGCGCCTTGATCGCGTTGCCGTAGTAGTCGTGGGCGAGCTCGACCTCGCGCGAGCGTGCGTAGTCGATCGCCTCGATGAACGGCAGCCCGCCGGCCTTGCCGGCGGTGAAACCGCCGCGGTCAATTTCCCTCGGCATGGACGACGTCCGGCTCGTGCGAGCGCTTGAGCGCCTTCTTCGCGATCTTGAGCCCGGCTTTCATCAGGGTCATCGCTTTGTCGAGCCGCTTGAACTCCTTGTCGCTCAGCTCGTTGGGCAGGCCGAGGATCTCCTCGACCCCCGTCATCTCGGCGCGCAGGTTGACGAGATGCGCCTGCAGCGCTCGGTGCGTCGCGGTGCGGCCGGGCTGCTGTCGCTCCCACGGGTTCGGCACGTCAGCCGGCTCCGGTCGCATGGACGTATCCGATGACGTCAGCGGCGAACAGGCAGCGCTCGAGCAGCTCGGGAAACTCCGGATCCGCGCCGACGAGGGCGAACAGGCGTCGCTCGAGGTCGTCCGGATCCGAGGCGGCGACGATCGCGGCGCGGATCGCATCGGCCTCGAGCGGCTGCAGCCGGCGCGTCTCGGCGTCGTCGACGAGCTCCTCGATCGCCTGCTGGTTGCGGGTGAAGCGCGAGGCGGTCGTGTGGCGCACGAAGCGCCTCGCCATGCGCGCCGCCTCGGGGTCGGCGGGATCGGGGACCGTGCCGCCGAAGGGCGCGGTGCCGGGGATCTCGGGCGCGACCGTCTGCGTGAAGTCCTCGGTGCGGAGCTCGTAGTTGTTGACGAGGTAGTCCGGCGTCCAGCGCACGCCCTGCTGGTAGAGGATCAGGTCGCGGGCCGCGCGATCGGCGCTGAGCCCCGCCTTGTCGGCGAGCCAGACCGTGTAGGTCCCGGCGTGCTGGCCGTTGAGCAGGCAGAGCGCGTCGACGACCCGCTGCAGGGTCGTGCCGACGAGGCGAATGTCGGAGATCTTCTTGTCCGCCCGGACGTTGTCGTGGACCTGCCCGAGCGCCCGGTTGCCGCTGCCGCCGTCGGTCCCCGACGTCAGGGTGCTGCCGAGGATCAGCTTCTGGATGCGGCGGATGCAGGCGGTCTCGAAGGTGTCGAAGGCGGCGCCCTGCCCCGAGGTCTCGATCGCCGTGACCTTGTCGTCCTTGCCGATCGCCATCGCCGCCTGACTGTGCGCGGTCAGCAGCGCGCGCAGCATGTCCTCGTTCTTTCCGGAGGTGTTGCCGACCAGCATCGGGGCGCCGAAGCGCTCGAGGAACTTGCCCCAGAAGCGCCAGCCGTTCTGCCGGAAGAACCACGGCCAGTAGAGCCGCGACAGCAGCGCCTCGCCGTAAGGCTGGTCGTAGGTCGCCTTGCGTCGCGTGCAGAAGAACTTGACCGTCTGGTCGACGTAGAAGCCGTCGGCGTTCTCGGTCGGCTGCATCAGCGGATTCGCCGCGCCGCCGAAGACGCCCGCCGCCGGGCGATAGATCAGCCGGCCGTCCGCGCGCGGCTCGAACCATTCCATCGGCTTCTCGTTGATCGCCGCGAGGCGGACATAGGCGTCGAGCGGGTCGGCGCTGCCGACCACCGGCTCGGCATAGACCGCCTCGAGGACCGAATAGCCGAGCAGCAGCGAGCTCCAGGCGCCGGCGATGATGTGCTCCGCATGCCGCGTCATCTCGACCAGCAGGAAGGCGGCGAAGGCCTCGTCGCCGCCGTTCCGATCGGCCGCGATCTCGAGGCGCAGCGGCGTTGCGAGCAGCGCGTCGAGGCGCGTGTCGGTCGCCTGGGCGATCTCGTCGTCGGTCAGCAGCACGCGCAGGTTGTGACGGCGGATCCCGGCCCGCCGCAGCACGTCGTCGACGTCCGGCATGCGCGACAGCATCGTCACGAGGTCGGTGACGGCGGTGTCGGTGAAGAGCCCGACGCGGGCGCTGTCCTCGGCGACGACGAGCGGGGCCGGGCCCCTGCGGAATGAGAGCGCCGAGCGGACGCGATCGAGAGCCGTCATCACATCACTCGCTGACCGCCGACCGCCGGGGCGGAGGACGGCTGCTCCTCGTTCTCGCGGGTCGAGAACCAGCGGATCGCCTGCGACGCCGCGTCGACGTCGTCATCGGTCTCGCCCTTCGGGAACCGCGAGAAGATCGTGACCAAGTCGCGCACCCACTCGAAGCCTGGGTTGTTGGGGTTCGGCAGCCAGATCTGCCCGGCCTCCTGCGTCGGCACGATCGCGTTTGCGCGTGCCGTCTTGCCGCCCTGCGGCGTGATCGCGAGAAGGCCCTGCACGCGGGTCTTGAGCGAGTCGACGACGGCGGGCCCGTTCGCCTTGTCCTCGATCAGCGAGGCGATCAGCCATTGCCGCCACTCGGCGCTCATCTGGTAGACCTTGTCGCGGGTCTGCGTGAACGTCATGCGATCGAAGTCGCGGGCCAGCAGGTAGTACTCGACGCCCTTGCGGCCCCAGACGTGGCCGGCGACGTAGTCGGTCCCGGCGGTCGCCTTGAAGGTGCAGTCCCACGAGGCGACGCATTCGTCCATCTGCTTCGCCATCAGCTTCGGCGGCAGGTCGTAGAACTGCCAGAAGATCGCCTTGAACATCCCGCCGGCGCGCGGCGCCGGGTCCTGCTGCAACTGCCCTGCCGCGGCATAGGTGCCGAGGTCTTTCTTAAGCTCGACCACGACGTCGGTCGGGAAGCGCTCCGGCCATAGCAGCTCGCCGTCCTCGCGCCGCGGGTCCGGGTAGTGCGGCAGCGCCTCGCCGCCTGGCCCGTAGAAGGTCACCGTCGCGCGCCGCCGCTCGTATTCCATCGGTAGCATGAGGTGCTGGTAACCGCCCTTGGCCAGCACATGGCCGGCGAGGTCGTTGTCTTTGATGCGCTGCATCACGATGACCTTCGAGCCGCTCGCCTGGTCGTTCAGCCGGGTCGACATCGCCTCGTCCCACCACAGGAGCGTCGTCTCGAGCGCCGCCGGCGACTCGGTGTCCAGCACGTTGTGCGGGTCGTCGACGACGATCCGATCGGCGCCCTCGCCGGTCGCACCGCCCTCGACGGACGTGGCGATGCGATAGCCGGTCCGGTCGTTCTCGAACTGCCGCTTCTCGTTCTGGTCGGTCGTCAGCCGCACGAGGTGGCCGAAGAGGCGCCGATACCAGGGCGATTCGAGCACCCGCCGGCACTTGAGCGAATCGCGCGTCGAGAGCCGCTGCGCGTAGGTCGAGAAGATCCAGCGCGACGACGGCAGTCCGAAGGCGCCCCACTCCCAAGCGGGCCAGAGCACGCTGACCAGCAGCGACTTCATGAAGCGCGGCGGCACGTTGACGACCAGGCGCTGCAGCTCGCCGCGGGAGATCGCCGAGAGGTGGTCGCAGATCGCATCGATGTGCCAGTTGTGCGAATAGCGCGTGACTGGCTCGACGATCGGCCAGGCGTCGCGCACGAAGTCGGCCATCTCGCGGCGATACAGCTCGCGCAGCAGGTCGATCTCGGGATGGACAAGGGCGGCGTGCGGTTCGCCCACATCACTCCGCCATCTCGAGAGTCAGCGGGGCCGCCGCCGCTTCGCCGCCGCCGACCTTGCGGGTCAGGCGGAGCAGCTCGCGGAGCTCGTCGGTCGACAGCGCCGCGAGCTCCGAGGACTGCGCGATGCGGACCTCGCCGGAGAGCGCCATCGCGGCGTTTTCGGTCGACGCCCCGAGGGCAAGGCGGCCGACCTTCTGCGCCGAGTCGAGGGCGCCAGCGAGCGCGCGGAGATCCTGCGGCGTCAACGTCGTGCGTTCCAGCATGCGACTTACGCGCGCCTTCACGCGCGCCGCGACGCGGACGTCGTCGGCGTTGAACTTGGCGAGCGTCGCCGAGCGCGAATCCAGTAGAGCATCGGAGGCGATCTGCGCGACCTTTTGCGAGATTCTTCGACGCTCGGCCGGCCATCCCTCGTCGGTTGCGCGCTTGCGCAGGCCGGCCGGGCTGATGCCGTGGGCGGTGGCGATCTCGACCGTCGTCGCGGTGCCGTGGACGTACTCGACGCGCATCGCGGCGTAGTCCGGAATCATGTCGGTCCGGCCGTTCCCGGGTCGATCGTCACCAGCCCGCCGGCGAGCGAGGAGACGCGTTCACCGCGGATCAGGTTGAAGTCGAACGAGCCCTTGCGATCGGCGATCAGCGCGGCGACGTTGGCGACGAGCGGGACGTCGATCGTGATCGTGATGGTCTTCGCGACGTTGTCGAGGACGATCGAGCCGTCGCCGGAGGTGAAGGCGATCGCATTGTCGGGATCGTCGTCCGGATAGATGAGCAGCTGCGCGAGGGCGTCGGCGAGATCGACCGGCGTCGAATACTGCAGAACGCCGCCGCTTTTGTAGGCGGCGAAGCCGGTGGCGTTGATGGCGTTCAGAAGAAGCTGGTCCGGCGAAACGACCGTCGCGCGGCGATAGTCCCGCGCCTTCAGCGCATTCGCGCTGCCGCCGTTGATCTGCGTCATCCCGGCGACGTTGGTGATCGCGACCGGCCAGCCGTCGACGACGCCGTGCGCAGGGACGGTCAGGAGCACCGGCGCGCTCCGCTCGATCGCCGTGATCGGCTTGTAGACGATCGGCCCGGCACCATAGCGGAAGACCTGTGAGAAGGTGTCGCCGGCCCGCAGCTGCAGGTCGAGGCGTGCGGTCTGCGGCATCAGTTGCGGCAGGAGCCAGGGAGGAACTTCGCCTCGCCGGGGACGCTCGGCCCGCAGGTCCACGAGGCCGGCGAGGCGCCCAGGTCGGCGGCGGTCATCGGCGCGCCGTCGCTGCGGAGCGGTGTGAGGATGACGCCGGTCGAGACGCCCGAGATGTTCTGCGAGGCGGCGGTGATCACACCGTTGGCGTCGGTCGTCACCGAGGCGACGTACTGCGATGACGACCCCGAGGACTCACAGCCCCAGCCGTTCGCGGCCGGCGCCGAGGTCGCGGTCTGGTAGAGCTCGGAGACCGAGGTCCGGCAGCTCGAGGTCGCGAGCAGGACCTCGCTCAGCTTCGTCTTCTTCGTGTAGTCCTGATAGGCGGGCAATGCGAGCGCCGCGAGGATGCCGATGATCGCGACCACGATCATGAGCTCGATCAGCGTGAAGCCCCGGGAGTGCTTCTGCATCGCTGATCCTCAAATGAAAAAGCCGCCCGATCGTTGAACGACGGGGCGGCTGAGCCGGGTACAAGGCGGCGTAAAGCGGGGCAACAAAAAAGCCGCATCCGAGTGAAGGAATGCGGCTTTTGCGTTTCGTCCGGGCAGGCTGCGCCCGACTGCGACGGATAGTACACCGAATTTTTCCGCGGAATCAACACCGTTGCGCGACCAGCCGGCGGAGGCGTTGCATTCCCTCCGCGAGCGCCTGTTCGAATGGAATCCAATCGAAGTCATAGATCGTCGTGAGCTCCTGCGCCTTGTAGATCGCCCGCCGTTCGTGCGCGTACAGCGATTCAACGCAGGCATCGAAGGCGAGAGCCGGGAGCAGGCGCCGCTTGTCATAGGCCGCATCGGCGTCGTCCTCGGCGGCGCGATAGTTCGATTCGCTGCGCCCGACGACGGCGCCGCGCGAGGGCGCCCGACCGAGACCGGAGCGCTTCGTCATCCATTCGACCCAGAGGTCGAGCAGATCGCGGAAGCGATCCTCTTCGACCGAGACGCGCCGGCGGTCAAGGGTCGGGGCGATCATCGCGAGCGCACCGCGCTGCACCGTTTGCAGCGGACGAAGTCACCGGGAACGAGTAGAGGCACTGACGACGTGACGACGAGCAGCAGGCCGCAGGCCGACTCGATGAGGCTGCCTCCGGCGCGGCCGGCGCGGTAGGTCCAGCGATGCGCGCGCGATGCGCAGAACGGATGGATGCCCCACAAGCTCGCTGCGTCGCCTACCGCGTTGCCGATCGCGATCACGCGGCTGCCCCCTTGAACGGATCGACCCATCCTTCGACGCGCGCGGTCGAGACGTGAACGAGCTCGATCGCCGTCGGCGTGGGGGCGCCCTGCTCGCACATCGCGTAGTCGAGCAGCGCGAGCGCGTCGGCCTCGTTGTCGTCGGCCGGGCTGAGGCCGCGCTCCCGGCAGACGCGGATCATGTCGGCCTTCTTCGCGTTGCCCTTGCCGGTCCAGTGACGCTTGATCGTCGAGATATTCGCCTGATGGAGCGGGATCCGATTGACCTCCGCCCACATCTGCAGATGCGCCTCGAAGCCGCCGAACATCATGACCGTCTCGGGCCGGTTGCTCGGCATCACGATCAGGCTTTCGTAGTAGATCGCCGAGAGGTCCGCATCGCGAGCGGTCGAGGCGAGCCATGCGCGGAACTTGAGCCAGCGCGCGCCGGGGCCCTCATGCGGCCGTAGCGCGAACGAGACCATCCCGGACGTCGTGATGCCGCGCGAATGGCGCGCGTAGCCGGCCTTCGTCCCGAGGTCGATCGCGAGGAGGTTGACCGGCATCATCGCCACTCCACGTCGAAGACGCCCTCGATCAGATCGACGACGACCGAGGCGCGATCGGTGTCCCTCCGCAGGACGAGCAGCTGCTCGTTGTCGGCAAGAACCTGCAGCCGGCCGTCGTCGCCGAGGACGACGCGGACGCGGTGCACGCGCGGTTGCGGCGGCGCGCGCCAGCCCGAGGAGATCAGGTCAGCCCGCTGTCTCGCCGTCGGCATGAAGGTCCGCAGGCTCTCGAAGCGCCACATCACGCGACCTCAGCGAACAGCCGCGCCCGGGTCGCGACCTTCGCCGCCTGCGCGGCGGCGCGGTCGTCCTCGATCGTCAGCGGCGCGCTCATCCGGTCCGCCGCCACAAGCGCGTCCAGCCGTCCGCCAGCTTCGCGAAGATCCGCACCGTCAGCGTCGGCTCGCGGTCATCGAATTCGTCGAGCTGCCGCGGCGGCTCGCGCGCGGCGATGCGTGGCCACGGCGTATCCGGCTCGAGGCGCAGCCGGACGACCTCCTCGTCGGTGATCGTGACGAGCTCGTCGCTGTCGCTGCTGCGACGACGATGCAGGCCACTCGCGCGGCGGTCGTCGCCCTTGCGGCGATCGAAGCGGCGCCGATCGACCGGGCGCTCGAGGTCAGCGGTCATAGCTCGCGGCGCGCAGCGCGGTGCACGGCGTCTGCGGGAGCTCCGACGCCGCCGAGTCGAAGGGCAGGCTGCGGGTCGCGATCCGCCGGCGGTTGACCTCGAGCGAGTGGTAGTCGCGCGGCTCGCGCAGCCACGCCCGCATCTCGTCGAGCTCGCGGTCGGCGCTCATGCGGCCGTCCGCATCGACGCGCGTGCGGCGCGGTGTTCGTCGCGCGCCTCGTTCGCATCGCGAGCCGTCAGGCCGAGCGCGGCGCACGCCATGTCGACCTGCGCGGCGGTCATCGACGAGCCGCCCGCGTTCGCCTTGTCGGCGATCCAGCGATGCCAGAGGACCTGCGCCCATTCCTTCGGATCGCGCGGCGGCGCGTCGCGCAGCTCGGCGGTCAGCGCTCGGAGCTCGGCGCCGATCCGATCGCTGCGCCGGAAGGTGCGCTCGGACTCGAGGCGGAAGTCGCGCGCCTCGGCCTTCGCGGTCTGCTCGATGCGCTCGGTCCGCATCTCGTTGCAGGCCTTCCAGATGTCGGCCGGCGCCGGCATCTTCGTCGAGCGTTTCGCCCAGGCGTCAAGCTGCGAGACCAGGTCGGGCAGCGGGAACTCCTTCAGCGCCGAGACCCAGATCGCCATCGCGGCCTGCGATAGCGGACGCGGGCTGAGCGCATCGGCGAGCTGCGAGACCGCAGCGATGAAATGCGGGTAGTCGATCGGCGTCATAGCTTCTGGAGTGCCTCCACGTCGTAGGTCGGCCGCTTGGCTCGGACGTCGCCGAGCAGGGTGTCGAGGAAGCCGGCGTTGACCGGCGTCGGGTCCGCTCGTCGGTGCCGAGCCTCGACCGCGTTGTCGAGGGCGGTGAGCAGCTGCGCATCGCTGACGCCGGTCGAGGCCCAATCGCGGACGCGGGGATCGCTCGCCGTCAGGTGCGCGCCGCGCTTGCGCAGCAGGCCGGCGATCTCGTTCGCCCTTTCCGTCGTTGCATTGCCGTTCGAAAGCGGCGGCGGCGGCAGCGGCGGATCGGCGGCACTCGGAGGCGGCGGCTCGGTGGGGGGATCTGCCGCCGCCGCCGGGGGGAAGGGTTTTGGATCGATTCCGTTCGCTTCCCATCCCGTCCC
>CAXTDA010000003.1:17061-42218 GCA_964242935.1 uncultured Burkholderiaceae bacterium
TTTGGGGTTCCCAGGGGGGGGGGGGGGGGGGGGGGGTGGGGGGGGCGGGGGCGGGGGGGGGCGGGGGGGGGTCCGGGCCCCCCCCCGCCGGGGGTAAGGCTTTTGAATCTATTCCGTTCCCTTCCCTTCCCTTCCCTTCCCTTCCCTTAAGAGCCTTTTCCGGTGGAATTCCGTCGGAACCGGGCGGCTGGCGCGCGGAGTTCCATTCGTCGAACGAGGGGATTTCCAGCGGAACGAGCTTCCTTTCCGCGCGCGCCTTGTTCTCTTTCCGCAAGCGATCGCATTCCCGCTTGTGCGCATGCTGGAGCCGCTGCTGCCACGCCTCGCGCGCTTTCTCGGCGACCACCGGGTGATAGAGCCGGCCGTCGCTGCAGGCGATCCAGCCGCGCAGGGCACCCTCGCGGACCTCGGCCCAGGCCTTGTCGATGCGCCCGCGCGCCGCGTAGCCGGTCTGCTTCGCATGCCATCCGTCGTTGTCGGGGATGGACCCGGCGGGGACCTGATGCCACGACGCGCACCAGAGCAGCAGCGCCGCCCAGCAAGCCTCGGGCGTCTCGTCGGACGCGAGATCGCTGTCGCGCAGTCGCCGCACGTCGAGCGGCATGTAGGCGAAGTCGCGAAGATCGACGTCGGCCGGGACCAGCGGCGCAATGTCGCTCATGAACCCAACGCCTCCGACGTGACGTCATGACGTGGCGGACGCACGTCGGAGGGGATGCCGGGCACTGCTCGCGTGGCGGGAAGCGGTCCTGGCAGCCGGGGGATGCGCCCATCGTGCGATCCCGAGCGCGCGTCCCTGCCAGAGGCCGCGCGAACCATGACTTGACCACCGGCGCGACGGGCCCGGCTCGTTCCCTTCGGGGTATCTCTGTCGAGGCGCGTCACTCGCCGCACCCGTCGCGATCTGCGAACTCTGGTTCCGATCGCCAGCCGCCTGGGCAATGGAAGCCCCACTCGCGCAGCTTCGGTCCGGTAACGAAAAGCGTCCAACACGGTCCGTCGTGCAACTCGATGCGATGCGCGGTGCGCGGTCGTCGCAGCACCATCGCACCGGCGGCGCGTGGTGTTCGGAGATTGATGCCACCAGCCGCGATGCGATGCTCGACGTACCGCCCATCGAGCAGAATGCTGAGGTTCGCCCACGGGTGATCGTGGAGCGCGCGGTCGTCATCCGATCGCAAGAAGTGGTGCAGGTAGACGTTGAAGAAGCGGTTGTGCGGGATGACCCACCAGCGCAGGAGGTAGGGCCGCTCGGCGCCGCCGATGACGAAGTCAGGCGCGCGCCGG
Organism: uncultured Burkholderiaceae bacterium; assembly: GCA_964242935.1. Classification (GTDB taxonomy): domain Bacteria; phylum Pseudomonadota; class Gammaproteobacteria; order Burkholderiales; family Burkholderiaceae_D; genus CAHJXF01. Next base: position 18,349 of record CAXTDA010000003.1, read on the forward strand.
GACAGGCGCGAGACGATGCGGCGGCCCAGGGTCATAGCGCCGCCTTCAGCAGCTCGAGCCGCTCCGACGGTGGAGCGGTCTGCATCCCTATTTCCTCCCATCGCCAGGGAGGCCGGTCCATGTCACGCTCACGTTCATGAGCGCGAACATCCCCTCGATCTGCACGGTCAACAGCTCACGCGCCAGCTCCGACTTCGACTTGCGCATCACCGCGGCGAGCGCGGCCAACTTGTCCGCGAGCTCTTCGCTGGCCGGAACGTCGATGCGTGTCGTCAGCTTGGAGCTGGGACGTTCATCGCTCATGCGGCCTTCGTAGCTGGACAACTGCGCTCGACCAATTCCTTCAGGCGTACTGCGTTCGAATGCATCATGTCTTTTCGCTTGCCGAGCGCGAGCTTGCTGATGGCCGTCTGGCCGACACCGACGTAATCGGCGATCTGCTCTTGGGTGAGGCCTGCGGCGATCAGCCGCGCGATCATGGTCTGGAAGTCATTCATAAGCGAAGCACATTAAGCCTAAAGGCTTTTTCCTGTCAAGCCCTAAGGAGTACGCCCGAAGGATTTAATCCGGGCATGGCAACTTTTGGCGAACGCTTGAGAATTGCGCGAGAGCACGCGAAGCTCACGCAGGGCGAGCTTGCAGCCAAGGTGCCGATGCCTCGCGGGCGGCGGATGACGCAAGGCCAGATCTCGAAGCTCGAGCTGGGCGAGCGTAAGCGCTCGACTCGTACAGTCGCCCTTGCTGATGCGTGCGGCGTACGGTCCGCATGGCTGGAAGGAGAGTCAGGCCCGATGGTAGGCGCTGAGGCGCAACCACCGGCAACACATCCGAAGCTCGAACTTGTTGCTGCTCCCCAAGTGGGTCATGAATTGAGTCTCATCATCGCTCGTCTGACACCGGAGCGCGTTCTCGCCTTGTTGAGGTCGGTTGAAGGAATTGCCGCACTTCGGCAAGGTGACAGACCCATGCCCGCTTCATCTCATGGCGGGACCAGCATGGTGGAAGTCACCGAGGGCGCCGATGATGGGAAACGTACTGCAGCTGAGAAGCACACAAAGCGCCGGCGTACTCAATGAAGCGGAGAAGCTGTGTGCGATGGCGAGAGGCGACACGGCCCGAAGTCTGTTTTACGTCGTCGAGGACGATAAAGGAAAGACCTACACAGGCATCGCCGGCGGCTATTTGGAACGGCCTTTCGAAGCTGTGAAAAAGACGGTCGATAAGGCCGTGACGCGCATTGGTCATTGCGACCATTTTAAGACCTTCAATCGCATGCAATCTTTTGCCCAGCGGACCAGTAATGACAGGCGCGGTACATAGCCTGCTGATCGGGATCAAAGACGTCGTGAACACCAAGTCTGTGCTACTGCTCGCCGCTACGTGTTTCTCGCTGCCCGTAGCCGCCTGGGCGCAGGTCGCCGGCAAGACGGCGTGCGTCATCTCCGGCAAGACGTACTACCAGAACGGCTCGTGTCCGGCCGGGGCGATAGAAGTCCCCAGTGAAGCCGAGAAGGAGGTAGCGGCCCGCCACAAGTTGCTCTGTCCTGGGCCCGACGCACCCCGCATCGGCATGAGCGAGAGCGACTTGAAGTGCCTCGGCTCCTACAACTATCCCCGGAAAATCAACATCACGGAGACCGCGCGCGGCACGCTCAAGCAGTACGTCTATGACACCAACGGCGGCGAGTATCTCTACTTCACGAATGGCGTGCTAACGTCGATGCAGGGTCAGCAACGCTGATCGCGCTGCTCGCGCGACCGGCGCGGTGAACCGGGCGATCATCCTCGATTCGACAGAAGGCGCTGAGCTCACGCAACTCGTCGCCCGAGGAGCACGACATGGAAGATCGCCTGCGTGCTGTCGAAGATGCCGTGCTACGGATCAGTACCCTGCTGCCGACACTCGCAACGAAAACTGAACTTGCCGAGCTGCGCGTCGACATGCACAAGGGGTTTGCCGAGATGCAGGCGGCCCAGAACGTCCAGACGTGGCGCTTCATCGGCTTCGTCGGGCTGATTGCCGGATTGTTCTTCGCGGCGCACAAGGTGTGGCCGTGAACGTACCGCGGCGCAAAGCGAGATCCCCACGCTTCGTTGACCATGTGACCCGCTTCGGCGGGTTTTTCTTCGCCGACTACTAAGCCTAAAGGCTTGACACAGTCGAAGCCTTAAGGCATATTGGATCGCGGTAATCACTCCAACCCAAGGCAAAGATGACCCATCCTGAGATCTGCAACGTGTTCGACCTAGTCCTCCGGCGCCTGGCATCGCACAACATCGACCTGGACATCAACAGCACGTTCGTCCTCAGCTCGAAGGGTGAAAAGGTCACCACGACCGACACCGTCGACGGCTTGATGGCCTTCGCCGATGCCCTCGACTTCGCGAGGGCCGAATGAGCCGCCCCTACGTTCCGATCGACTGGAACGACGACGACCCGGAGGTGATCGTCGAGGAGCTCGAGACCCGCTGCGCCGCGCTGCTCAGCATCAACGTCGAGTGGGACGACCTGACGCTGAAGGCGCAGACCCGCCTCGAGCACCAGGTGATGGCCGAGATGGAGCGCGAGCACCGCCAGCGCTGGGAAAACCACGTGCTCGACTCGGCAGAGTTCGCATGAGCGCACGCCGATTCCCCTTCGAGCAGGCCGAGCATCGTTGGCTTCGTCGAGGTGTGGGCGCGCTGGCTGAGGTCCCGGCATGAGCGCCCCGCTTCAGGCGCACGGGAATCTGGTCTTCGCCGGGGTGACGGGTCACACGCTCGTTGCGACGTGCGACACGCCCGAGCGTGCCAACCACATCGTGCGCTGCGTCAACGAGCGTGACGAGCTCGTCGCGGCGCTGCAGTTCTGCATCCGATACGACGGCGGCGAATGCTTGGCCGATCACCCCGAATGGCTGGCCCGCGCCCGCCTCGCACTCGCGATGGCGGCGGTATGAGCGCCCATACCCCAACTCCATGGAGATGGGAGGGCAACACGCTCTTGCCGGTGGAGTGCGATCCGAGTGTCTCCGCCGTCTACAGCATCCTCGACGCGGATGGCGGGTACGGCTTCCTGGGCTCGGACGTCAAGGCGACGGCGCGCGAACTCGAGACCGACCGCGCCTTCATCGTGCTCGCGGTGAACTCGCACGACGAGCTGGTCGCCGCGTTGGTCCTGGCCGTGCGAGCCATGCGCGCGCCGCTCGACGACTGGAAGGGCGAACTCGAGCGTCTGGCTCTCAACGCCGCGAGCGCCGCACTGGCGAAGGTGTGCTCATGAGCGCCGCGCCGATGACGCGCCGGATCATCCGCGCCGACGGCACCGAGGAGCCACTCGAGCGCCCGATGAACAACGGCGAGATCGCGGCGCTGATCGGAGCGGAGACCCTCGACGTGGTCAGCCTGAAGAGCCTCGGCGATCCCCTCTGGGTAATGCTCGTCGACGACGCGGGCTATGAGACGCGGGAAGAGGTCAGAGGCGGCTCGGTCCATCTGATCCCGACGCGAGCGCGCAAGCCCGTCAACGTCAAGGCGACGGCACTCTACCTCGCGGAATGCCGCGGCGGCACGACGCATCAGGTCGTCGGCGACGTCGCGATCGTCCCCGATCAGGACTACGCATGAAGGCCTTTCCGATCGAATGGCTGTCGGTCCGCTTCGAGGGCACGCGCGCCCCGAGCTCCGAGGACCGCGAGCGCTATTACGACGCGGTCTCGGCCGGCATGACGATCATCGCCCGCTCGCTCGGCGCGGGCGCCGTGCCTCCCACCGAGGTCCAGGCAACGATGACCGTCTATCCGCTGACCTGCTGCGCGGACATTCACGCCGAGCTCGTCGCCGCGCTCGCCGCCCTTGTCGATCGCGACCTGACCTATCTCGACGGCTTCGTCGACCGCGAGCAGATCCGCGTGCAGCACATCACGCGCGCACGCGCCGCGCTCGCCGCGGCCCGCCCGCCCAAGGAGAACGACCCATGCGCGACATGAAGCACCTCGGCTACCTGGACGACGGCCTGCCGTCGCATCGCAAGGCGACCGGCCAGATCCGCGCCTTCTTCATCGGCGCCGCCCTGGTCGAGATGGTCAACCTCGCGCTGAGGTACCTGTGAGCGCCGTTCTCGCGAACCCGCGCAGCGGCATCGTCGAGTGCCTGGGCGTCATCCACGGCCTACCGATCGACGCGTACCACGGCGGGCCAGGCATCTCGAAGTCCGGCCTCGACGACATCGCGCGCAGCCCGGCGACCTATTTCGCCCGGCATCTGGACCCACAGCGACCACCGGAGCGCGAGCGCGCCGGGCAGCTTGAAGGGAGTCTCGCGCACTGCGCGGTGCTCGAGCCGGACGCGTTCGCGTCGCGCTACACCGTGGTCCCAGCGGACGCGCCGCGGCGACCGACCGAGGCGCAGTGGAACGCGAAGAAGCCCTCGGACGAGAGCATCGCGGCGATGGCCTGGTGGCGCGAGTTCAACGCGCGCACCGCCGGCGCATGCGTTATCACGACGGCCCAGCGCGACGTCGCGTTGCGACAAGCCGAGTCGATGCGCGCCATCCCGGCGCTGCGCGACGCGCTCGCCGGCGACTCGATCGCGGAGAGCTCGGCGTATGCGATCGATGACGCGACCGGCGAGCTGATGCGCTGCCGGCCGGACCTGGTGTACCGCGTTGAGCGCGGCGTGGTCCTGTTCGACGTAAAGACGTACAGCAGCGCAGAGCCCGACGAGTTCTCGCGCCAGGTCGCGCGTAAGCGCTACCACGTGCAGGACGCCTACTACCGCGACGTCTACGCACGCGCGGCCGGCGTCAACGTGCTTGGCTTCGTCTTCATCGCCGTCGAGAACGAGTACCCGTTCCTCGCCCACGCGCTGATGCTCGACGACGAGTCCGTCGACAGCGGCCGACGCACCTATCGCCGCGATCTCGAGACCTACGCCATGTGCCATAGGTGCGACGTGTGGCCAGGCTACGGCGACGAAATCTCGCTGATCACCCTGCCCCGCTGGCTCACCTCGAAGGAATACCCATGAATCAACGCAGCACGACCCTCGCTTCTGTGGCCAGCGGCGACCAGAAGGCTCCCGAGAAGACCATCTTCGACCTGCTGGACAATCCGCGCTTCAAGTCGGGCATCGCGGCCGTTGCCGGCAAGTTCATCACCGCCGATCGGATGCTGCGGCTGACGGTCAACGCGATCAAGAAAACCCCGCGGCTGATGGAGTGCTCGTCGCAGAGCTTGCTCGGCGCAGTCATGACGACGGCGGCCCTCGGCCTCGAGCCGAACACGCTGCAGCAGCAGGCCTTCCTGATCCCGTACAAGGGCCGCGCCCAGCGCGGCGGCAAGTGGGTCGACGTCTACGACGTGCAGTTCCAGGTCGGCGCGCGCGGCTTCATCACGCTGGCCGACCGCGCCGGGATCCGCATGGTGGCGGACGCTATCCACGAGGAAGATCTGTTCGAGAACGAGATCGGCTCCGAGTCGTTCCTGCGCTACCGCAAGTTCCTGCGCGGCGATCGCGGCGCGCTGATCGCCGCCTTCTCCTACGCGAGGTTCGAGACCGGCGAGACGTCGACCGTGTTGCCGCTCGACGAGCTGATGAAGATCCGCGCGCGGAGCGAGACGTACCGCGCACTGGTCGCGAAGGTCGAGGGCGCGCAGAGCGACGCCGACCGCGCAAAGGAATCGCGGAAGCTGGCCGAGACGCCGTGGGTGATGTGGACCGACGACATGGCCGCGAAGTCGGCGATCAAGAAGCACGCGAAGCAGTTGCCGATCGCGGCGAATGACCTGCAGGTCGCTGCCGAGCTCGACAACGCGGCCGACGCGAACGTCATCGACATGGCCGAGATGGTGGATCCCGACATGGTCCGTGCGGTGGTGCGCGATGGCATGGCGCCGCCGGCGCTCGAGAACGAGCCGAGCGAGACGCTCGACACGATGACCGGCGAGATCTACGGCGTGCGTGAGACGGTCGCGTCGAATCGCGAGACGGAAGCGGGGCCCGGCGAGACGAAGCCGGCCGCGAGCCTGCCGACGGCGGCCGAGCCCGCCCAGGTCCGCGCCGGGCCGCCGGCCGGGATCACGTTCACCTTCGCCCAGGTGCAGGACAACATCAACCGCGCGACGACCCTCGAGGCGCTCGACGAGGCCGCGGCGCTGATCAGCGCGTGCACCGGCGGGAAGAAGCAGCAGACCGAATTGACCGACGCCTACAAGGCCCGGCGCATCGAGCTCGGCGGTGCCGCATGAGCCGCATCTATCTCGTCGCGAGCTCGAGCGGCAAGCAGCTCGTCGAGGCCGCGAACGCCTCGCAGGCGATCCGCCACGCGGTCCGCTCGGACTACACCGCGAGCGTCGCGACGCAGGCGGAGCTCGTCGCGCTGGTGCAATCCGGCGTGAAGGTCGAGCGGGCGACGAAGGAGGCCGCAGAGCCGGGGATCGTCAACGGCGTGGCCGACGGAAACTTCGCCGAGGTCGCGCGCGGCAAGGAGGTCGCCGACAAGGCAGCCTGACCGAATACCCGAGGGAGGACGGCCGCTGAGCGGGCGGCTTCATTCGCACCCGGCAGACAGGCGTGACAGGCCGGAGAGACGGTCACCGTCTGCAGGCGTGACACCAGCGCGAAGTGGCGTGACAGGCCGGAGAGACGGTCCCGATACCGAGTCCGCGACGAGTGCCAGCAACGAGGACTTCTCCGGCCGACAAAGCGTTGATCTCGTCGGAGGCCGGGGCCGCGGCAGCGGTGCATGGGGGCGCGAACGTCAGCGTCCCGGGGAATGGTTCCCCTGAAGTCTGCCGGCAATGAGAACGCGGCGGCGGCCGTGAGGAAGCGAAGACGAGACAGGCCGGAGAGACGGTCACCGATTCACCACCCACCCGAAGGAGCAACGCGATGACGACGAAGGTAACGATTGATGCGCACGCAGGATGGCCGGTCGAAGTGACGTTCGTGGACCAGGGCTATGACAGCAACGGTCCGACGGGGCAGTTCACCGAAACGAAGCAGATCGTCCCGGCCAGAACGGCCGTGGACTTTCACATTTCGGATTCGCGCGAGCTGCGCATCAAGGAACTCAAGGCCGACGAGCCGCAGGCTGCCTGATTCATTGCACCCCGTACAAGCCCGCCGCGTGCGGGCTTTTCGGGTGAGAGGGTCGCGTCGCGTAAGGGTCAAGCCCGTGTATCCCCTGAACCGCGAGACGGCGCGGCCGCGGTCCGATTCCTCTCTCCGCCCATCCTGAAAGGACGCCTCATGTTCCAGACGAACAACACACCGGCGACGCTGGCGAACTTGACCGCGTACAGCGAGAAGCACGGCGACGAGACCGTCTCGGGGCTCGCGCTGAAGATGGTCATGGACCTGCCGGCCGGGATCCTCGATTCGTTCCGGCCGCGGCTGACCGAGGCTTTCTTCAAGCTCGACTCGCGCGATCTCGAGGTCCGCTTTCCCGAGATCGAGGGCATCCGCTGGGGCCGCGAGATCATGGGCGCGAGCGTCTCGATCGGCTACGAGGATCTGCTCGGCTCCGAGCCGGTCGAGCTGCCCGGCGCGATCGTCGACCACTTTCGCTTCGCGCCGAAGAACGGCGGGACGGTCGAGGTCACGTTGCGCATCAAGGTCAAGCCCGACGGCCCGGTCGTCGGCCGCCTCTACGAGTGGCTGCAGAAGGAAGTGCAGTTGACGATCGAGCCGCCGCGAGCGGCCGAGCCGGCGGCTGCGGACCTGCCCGACGATCTGGTCAGCAAGGCCGAGGCGGTGGCGGCGTGAAGCCAATCGCACAGCAGTGGCAAGGCTACGTCGACAACGTGCTGCCGAAGAACGCACCGTCGATGCAGATCAGGGAATGCCGCATGGCCTTCTACGCCGGCGCGTGGGCGTTCTACCAGCTGCAGATGACCCACGCGGCGCTAGCCAACGACCAGCCCGACGAGGTCGGCATGGACTTCATGAAGGAGCTCGAAGCCGAGATGCGGGCATTCGCCGCATCGATGCCGAGGGGATGACGATGAGAGCGATCAACGATGCGTTCGAGGGTGCAGACGCCTTTCGCAAGATGCTCGAAGGCGTCACCGAAGGCCACTTCACCGAAGGCGAGCCGGCGCCGCGCTACACGACAGAAGGCAGTCGTGCGCAGCGCCGCGCGGACGAGCGATTCATCAAGGCCGAGAAGAAGCGCGAACGCAAGGCCGGCCAACGTGCCGAGCTTGCGCAGGCGAGGGCTACGCCCTCATGACGATCGTCAGCTACATGACGGCGAGCGCGCGACGAGACGCGACGAAGCCGTCGCTCGGCACCGTTCCGATCGATCTCGAGTCTCTCCTGGAGACGCGTTTGCTCGTTCAGGCGAACAGCGGCGGCGGCAAGTCGTACTGCCTTCGTCGCCTCCTCGAGCAGACCGCGACCGGCGTGCAGCAGATCGTCATCGATCCCGAAGGCGAATTCGCGACGCTGCGCGAGAAGTTCGACTACATCATCTGCGCACCGCAGGGCGCGGATGCCGTTGCCACCCCGGCCACCGCCGCAGCGCTCGCGCGCGCCGTGTGGGAGTCCGGCACGTCGGCGATCGTCGATATCTACGAGCTGAAGGCGCACGAGCGGACGCTGTTCGTTCGGCGGTTCTGCGAGGCGCTCGTCAATGCGCCGAAGAAGATCTGGCACCCGACGCTGGTCGTGATCGACGAGGTGCACATGTTCGCGCCGCAGGTCGGCAGTGCCGAATCGGGACCGGCCGTGATCGACCTGGCGACGCGCGGTCGCAAGCGCGGCCTGGCCTTAGTCGGCGCGACGCAGCGGCTGTCGAAGCTGCACAAGGACGTGGCGGCCGAGCTGCTCAACAAGATCATCGGCCGGACCGGTCTCGACGTCGATGTGCAGCGCGCCGCCGATGAGCTCGGGATGTCGCGCGCGTCCGCGACCGAGGAGCTCCGCAACCTCGAGCCCGGCGAGTTCTTCGCGTTCGGTCCAGCGCTGACACGCGCTGTCGAGCGCATCAAGATCGGCCCGGTTTCAACGACGCATCCGAAGACCGGTCAGCGGGCGTTGACCGCGCCGCCGCCCCCATCGACCGCAGTCCGGGAAAAGCTTGCGAAGCTGGAAGGGATTCAGCGCGAGGCCGTCGAGGAAGCGCATACCGTCGAAGTCCTCAAGGCCGACAACGCGAAGCTGCAGCGTGAGCTCGCCGCGGCGGAGAAGCGGGCGAAGCAGTCCGGCGTCCCGGAAGCCGAGGTGCAGCGCCGCGAGCGCGAGGCCCGCAAGACCGTCCAGCGCGAGACCAGCGTCGCACCAGCGGCTCGCGAGAGCGACCACACGAAGGCGCTCGCGAAGATCGCGAGCATCGCCGCGGCTGCGCTCGGCGCGCAGACGAACGCGCCGACGGCCGTGCAACCGCGTGCGGATCAGCAAATCAGCGCGTCCACCGCACGCGCGCCGCGTCCTGGCCCGGTCTCGGTCGAGGGTGTGTCGCTGCGGTCCGGCGCCCGGAAGATCCTCGGCGAGCTCGTCGCACGATCGCCGGCGGGCTACTCGCTGCCGCAGGTTGGGACGCTCACGCGGTTCGCGCACACCGGGGGCACGTTCCGGACGTACATGGGCGATCTACGTCGTGCCGGCTTCGTCGAGGAGCGTTCCGGCCTGGTGTTCGCCACCGACGCCGGGATTGCTTCGACCGGCGGCGCGCGACCCTCGCCGAAAACCCATGACGAGGTGATGTCGATGTGGCGGTCAGCGTTGCGTCTCGGCGCCTACAACATGCTCGCGTCGATCGCCGGATGCGGAGGCGACGGCTGCTCGGTCGCTGAGCTCGCGTCGGCCGTGAACATGGAACCGACCGGCGGGACGTTCCGGACTTATCTCGGCGACCTCCGGCGCAACGGTCTGATCACCGATGCCGGCGGCGTGCTGCGCGCGAACGACATCCTCTATCCGGAGAAGTCGTGACCCTACTTCCCCGCCGCCCCGATCGCTTCGTGCGCAGCGCGAGCGCCAGCCGAGAACGCCGCCTCGATGCCGTAGCGGGTGTCGCCCTCGCCCTTGAGGCCGTTGCTCGTCTCGAAGCTCCAACGCATGCGTCTGCCCGGGAGCGTGTTGACTCGGACGACGTAGTCGATGCTCTGGTAGTTGCCGGGGCGGTCGTCGAGCATGGCCGGGAGGATAGCCGGTGAAGCCCGAGATCCTGACGCTTGAGATCCGCCACTTCCATCTGTTCGCCGGACTCGGCGGCGGCGCCAAAGGCTTCAACCGCGCCCAGCCGCGCGTCGGCAACCTGCAGGCGCGCTTCCGTTGTATCGGCGGCATCGACGTCGACGCGGCCGGCATGCGCGACTTCGCGAAGCTCTCCGGTGTCCCGGGCACGGTACGCGACCTGTTCGACCGCGAGCAGTACCGCGACTTCCACGACTGCGAGCCGCCGGCGGGTTGGCGCGAGGCAACGCCGGCCGACATCCATACGGCGGCCGGTCACGAGCGCCCGCACATCGTCTTTCTGTCGGCGCCGTGCAAGGGCTTCTCCGGCCTGCTCAGCGCGGCGCGGTCGCTGACGAAGAAGTACCAGGCGCTGAATCGGCTGACGCTGCGCGGCGTGTGGCTGATGCTCGAAGCCTGGGCTGACGACCCGCCTGAGCTGATCGTGTTCGAGAACGTGCCGCGCATCGCGACGCGTGGCCGCGATCTGCTGGATCAGATCGTCGCGCTGCTGCAGCGGTATGGGTATGCGACGGCCGAGACGACGCACGACTGCGGCGAGCTCGGCGGCCTCGCGCAGAGTCGGAAGCGCTTCCTGCTGGTCGCGCGGCACATGGCGAAAGTCGCGCCGTTCTTGTACGAGCCGGAGTCGAAGCCGCTGCGCGCGGTGGGCACGGTGCTCGATCGCATGCCGCTACCCGGCGACGCGCGCGGCGGCCCGATGCACCGCGTGCCGTCGCTGCAGTGGAAGACCTGGGTGCGCCTCGCGTTCGTCGAGGCCGGCAGCGACTGGCGGAGCCTGAACCGCCTGGTCGTCGAGGACGGCCAGTTGTGCGACTACCTGCTCGTGCCGGAGATGCATCGCGGCGGCTACGGCGTGCGTTCGTGGGACGAGCCGACCGGTGTGGTCGCGAGCGAGAGCCGGCCGAGCAACGGCGCGTTCTCGGTCGCGGACCCGCGCTTCGACCAGTCGATCGCATGGAACGACGGGCATGCATACGGTGTGCGGCGGTGGGACCAGAGCAGCTCGACGGTGACGTCGAAGCTGGCGCCGGGTAGCGGCTTCGGCTCGATCGCGGATCCTCGGCATGAGGGCCCCGCAAAGCACTCCAACGAGTACCGCGTCGTGCGCTGGGATGGCGCGGCGCGCGCGGTGACGAGTGCCCACGGTACCGGCCAGGCGGTCGCGGACCCGCGAGGCCCGCAGGACACGAACCTGTTCGGCAAGTACCACTGTGCCGACTGGACGACGACCTCGCGCACGGTGATCGGTGGCGACAACAACGGGGCGTACGCGGTTGCGGATCCTCGATCGGGCATGCGGCGCGAGCGCGGCGATGCCTGGGTGGGCGGCGGCCACTACGGTGTCGTGCCGTGGGACCAGCCGACCGGCGCGGTAAGCGCGGCCGCCGCCCACGACAACGGGCGATGGTCGGTGGCCGATCCGCGGCTACCGGACGGCTCTCAGAAGCTGGTCGCACGGATCCGCGCCGAGGATGGCACCTGGCATCGACCGTTCACGACGCTCGAGCTCGCCGCGCTGCAGTCGCTGATCGATCCGGAGGAGACGGTAGAACTCGACGGCCTGAGCGACAGCGCCTGGCGCGAACGGATCGGCAACGCGGTGCCACCGCAGGCTGCCGAAGCCATCGCGCACGTGATGGGCACGACGCTGCTGCTCGCGTGGAGTGGCGAGACGTTCTTGCTGAGCGCGCAGCCAATCTGGGTGCAGCCGATCGCGGTGGCGCTGGCAGTCGCGAGGGCAGCGTGACGGCGATCATCAGCCACTGTGGCCGCTACCGATACCAGCTCGGCCGTAGCGTGAGCGACTCGTTGAGTCTCTGCGATGGCACGGTCGCCTTCTTCGGCATCAATCCGAGCCGGGCGGGCGCTGTGATCAACGACCAGTCGATCCTGAAGATGATGGGCTTCGCGCGGCTGATGGGTGCGGAAATCCTGGAGGTGGGCAACGTGTTTGCCTATCGTTCGACGGACGTGCGTGAGCTCGCCAACGTCGACGACCCGGTCGGCCCGTGCAATGAGCAGCACCTCGCCGACATCATCGAGCGCGCAGACACGCTCGTGCCGTGCTGGGGGCGGCGGTCCAAGGTGCCCGCCACGCTGCGGCCGCGCATCGACGCGGTCAGCGCGATGCTTCTGGCTAGCGGCAAGCCGGTCCGAGTGCTGGGGCTCACGGCGTGCGGTAGCCCGCGGCATCCGCTGATGCTTGCGTACGCGACGCCTCTCGTCGCATGGGTGCGCTGATGCCGATCCGCCCCGAGAACCGCGCGCGCTACGGCAAGGACTGGCCGGCGTTCAGCCGCTCGATTCGGTTCGATCGCGCGGGCGGCCGCTGCGAGTGCGAAGGCGAGTGCCGTCGCGGCACGCACGCAGGGCGTTGCCCCAATCGGCACGGTGAGCCCGCCTACGGCACCGGCGCGATTGTCTGCCTGACCGTCGCGCACCTCACGCACGAGCCCGAGGACCGCGAGCACGTCAAGGCGATGTGCAACGGCTGCCACCTGCACTACGACCGCGAGCACCATGCCCAGACCGCCTACGCTACGCGGCGAGGGTGGGCGCGAACACCAGACTTGTTCGGGGACGTCGCGTGACCGTGACCCGCCCCGTTCTCCGATATCACGGCGGCAAGTTCCGCCTGGCGCCGTGGATCCTCAAGTTCTTCCCGCCGCATCGCGTGTACGTCGAAGCATTCGGCGGCGCCGGCAGCGTTCTTCTGCGCAAGCCGCGCTCCTATGCCGAGGTCTACAACGATCTGTTCGATGGCGTGGTCGAGGTCTTCCGCGTGCTGCGAGATCCGGTCGCAGCGGCCGAGCTCGACCGACGGCTTCGGCTGACACCCTTCGCGCGGAGCGAGTTCGAGGACGCCTACGAAGACGCGTTCGACCCGATCGACGCGGTGCGGAAGACGCTGATCCGCAGCTACATGGGGTTCGGCGCGACGGGTGTGATGGGCCACATCACCGGGTTCCGTCGTAACTCAAATCGCAGCGGCACGACGCCGGCGCACGACTGGCAGAACTACGCCGACGCGCTGCCTTCGTTTGTTGAGCGTCTCGCCGGCGTCGTCATCGAGAGCAAGCCAGCCCACGAACTGATCCTTGAATTCGACACGCCGGACACGTTGTTCTATCTCGACCCGCCCTACGTCCACAGCACGCGCACGCTCGGCAACCCGCACTGCGCAAAACACCGATATGCCTACGAACTCGACGACGAAGGCCATTGCGATCTCGCCGAACTGCTCCACGACGCTCGCGGGATGATCGTGCTGTCGGGCTATCCGTGCGCCCTCTACGACGAGGAGCTCTACGGAGATTGGGAGCGGTTCGAGCGCGCGACCTTCGGTGATGGTGCGCGGCCGCGGACGGAGGTCGTCTGGCTCAACCCGGCCTGCAGCGCGGCGCTCGTGCGCAGCCACGGCGGTCTGTTTGCGGAGGTCGCGTGACCGTCTCGATCGAGCTGCAGATCGCCTGCGTGAAGCGCGAGATCCGCCTGCGCGAGCGCGTCTATCCGCGATGGATCGCGTCCGGCCGCATGACGCAGGCAAAGGCCGACCACGAGATCGCGTCGATGCGGGCGGTCCTCGCGACCTGCGAGCTCGAGGTCGCGCCAGCGCTCGACCTGTTCTCCTCGAAGGAGTAACCCATGCCTTATCCCGTCGGCCAGATTGGCCGCCCGACCCCGCTCGAGAGCGATGAGCCGAACGAGCCGCCGTCGATCAGCGGCGAGCCGCATGCGGAGCTGATGATGCCGCCGGCGACGAAGGGGAAGGCGCCGAAGCCGCGCGCTCCGGCCACCAGCTCGCCGGCGGATCGCGGCGCCGAGCGACACCTGAAGCTGAACGATGGAGCGAAGCCATGATGCCGAGCGACCGCGACCCCATCGGACAGACCGGCGAGAAGCCGAGCGCCGTCGTCCGCATGCTGTTCCCGATCAGCCAGGCGCTGCACGACGAACTCGTGCGCCGCGGCTGGACGCCGCCGGGAATGAAGCCCGGGCAGACGTTCGACGACAAGGTGACGAGATGAGCGAGAGCGACCGGCGCCGCAAGCCCCCAGTCCCGGTCACGGCGGTCGGGCAACCCTTCGCGATCGAAAGCCTGGCCGCGCTGATCGCCGCGAGGCTGGTCGCGAAGTTCGAAGCCGAAGCGAGCCCACCGGCGTTCGACGTCAAACCCGCCAGCAAGGAGTATCCGTGAACACCCTCTTCCTGCTGATGGCGAAGTACCAGTCCCCGCGCATGGACGTCGACCAGATCGCGGACTTCCTGCACCTCGCGCCGAAGGTGGTCCGCAACCGGATCTACGCGAAGGACATGCCGTTCCCGGTCTACAAGGAAGGCGGCGGCTACTACGCCGACCTCAACGACGTCGCGGCCTATCACGACCGCATGGCGCAGTCGGCGCGCGACGCGCACGCCGCGATGATTGAGGCGATGGCGTGATCTCAGTGGGACGGATTTGCTACAGCACGACCTTTGAGACACCCCGTTTTCATAGGAGAAACCGTCTCACACTCGGTCCAGTCCATCATGGGCGCGACGGCGATGGGTTTCCGTTTTGTATCCAATGGCTTGTCGCTGCGATTCATCGATTGGTGAATGCTCCGGTGTCGAATTGGCTGACTCGATTGGCGTCGAAGACCGCCGGTCGGCCGCCGCGGGCGATGCCCTCCGCTCGGTGGAGCCGTTCACGATGTATTCGGCGATCTCCTGTTCACGCGAGGACAGGTGCGATCGGAGTCCGAGCAGTCGGCTCGACTCGGCGAAGACGGATTCCCCGTGGATCATGCTCATGATGACGCGTTCGACCAGCGAGTTGTCGGAGAACGGCCTCTCGAGGAAGTCGGTCGCGCCGTTCTCGATCGCCTCCACCGCCAACGGGATGTTGCCGTGTCCGGTGAGGAACAGCACGGCGTGGTGATCGGGCAGTCCGAACGACTGCATCCGCCGGAAGAGTTCGACGGAACAGTGCCTCGAGAAATCCCGGATGTTCTCGTCGTCGTCGATCAGGCCGATGCGAGCTTCCATCCGTCACGTCCTCGGAGCGGCCCGCAAGACGAAGTGGACCTCGGCAGCTCCATCCGGACGAGGCCGACGAGGTCGCCGCCGCGATCCTCTGGCTGCCCGGCGACGGCTCCTCGAACCGCACCGGCGCTTTGCTGGACGGGTCGGGCGGCCGCTGACGCCGCGACTCAGGGAACGGTCCCCACGTCTTCCACGGACGACACGGCCGTCTGCGGCCCCAGCATCGGGTGGACCGGCAGTCCTTCGCGCAACATCGCGGCGAAGCGGTCGTGCGGCATCGGACGACCGGTCAGGTAGCCCTGCACCTCGCTGCAGCCATGGGCCTGCAGGAACGCGAGCTGGTCGACCGTTTCCACCCCTTCAGCGATGACCCGCAAGCCGAGGCTGCTGCCCATGCTGATGATCGCCTTGACGATCCCCTTGCCGGTCGGCGCCGTGGCGATCTGATGGATGAACGACTGGTCGATCTTCAGCGCATTGATCGGAAACTTGTGCAGGTAACTGAGGCTGGAGTAGCCGGTCCCGAAGTCGTCGATGGCGATCTGCACCCCGTGTCGACGCAGTGCATCGAGGACCGCCACCACCGACTCGGCGTTCTTCATGAAGACGCTCTCGGTCAGCTCCACTTCGAGGAGGCGCGGATCGAGGCCGGTTTCTTCGAGAACGGCGAGCACGCCGGTGAGAAAGTGCCGATTGCGGAACTCCACCGCGGACACGTTGACGGCCACCCCGACGATCGGCAGGCCGGCGTCCGCCCAGCCGACGATCTTCCGGCACGCCTCGCGCAGGACCCAGTTGCCGATCGGCACGATCAGCCCGCAATCCTCGGCGACCGGGATGAAGTCCGCCGGCGAGACCAGGCCGCGGGTCGGGTGCATCCAGCGCAGCAGCGCCTCGGCGCCGATGATCGCGCCGCTCGTCAGATCGATCTTCGGCTGGTAGTACAGCATCAGCTCTTCGTGATCGATCGCGCTTCGCAGGCTCGCTTCGATCGATTGCCGCTCGACGGCCTTGAGGTTCATCGCGCGCTTGAAGAATCGATAGCTGTCGCGTCCGCTTTCCTTGGCGGCGTACATCGCGGTGTCCGCGTTCATGATCAGCGTCTCGGCATCGACGCCGTCGTCGGGATAGATGCTGACGCCGATGCTGGTCGTCACGTGGATCTCGTGGTGTTCGATGCGGTGGACGCGGGCGACGTCGCGCAGGATTCGCGCGGCGGTGGTGGCGGCGGCCTCGGCGCGGTCGACGTCGGCGAGCAGCAGGACGAACTCGTCCCCGCCCTGCCGGCTCACGGTGTCGTTGCCCCGGATGTTGTCGCCGAGACGCCCCGCGATCGATCGCAGCAGCCGGTCGCCGACCCCGTGTCCGAGCGAGTCGTTGATGTGCTTGAACCCGTCGAGGTCGAGGAACATGACCGCGACCTGATTGCCGTGACGCTCCGCGGACGCGATCGCCTGTCCGAGCCGGTCGCTGAACAGCATGCGATTCGGCAGCCCGGTGAGGAAGTCGTGTTGCGCCGAATGTGCGATCTCCACCTGCATCGCCCGGGCGGCGCTGACGTCGCGAAAGACGATCACGGCGCCGATCACGGCGCCTTCGCGGTCGCGGATCGGGGCCACCGACTGCTCGACCGGGATCTCGGACCCGTCGCGCCCGACGAGGACACCGCTCGAATGGCGTGTCGTCTGGCCATCCGTCCCGGTCAGCGCCGGCGGGGTATCGGGCCCCACCTCGACGACCGACGCATCGACGATCCGCAACACACCCGCGACCGGCAGGCCGAAGGCCTCGCGACTCGGCCAGCCGGTCAGCTTCTCGGCCACCAGATTGACGAACGTGATGTTGCCCGAGACGTTCGTGCAGATCACCGCATCGCCGATCGACTTCAGCGTGACCTCGGCGCGCTCGCGCTCGACGTGGAGCGCTTCCTCCATGCTCTTCCGCTCGATCGCGTAGCGCAACGCGCGCAGCAATCCACGGGTTTCGATCTGGCCCTTGATGAGGTAGTCCTGCGCGCCTTCCTGGAGTGCCTGTCCGGCCAGCGACTCGTCGTCGAGGCCGGTCAGCACGACCAACGGCGCCCGCGGCGCGGCGCTATGCGCGCGCCGGACCGCATCGAGTCCTGCGGCATCCGGCAATCCGAGGTCGAGGACGATGACGTCGACGGCGTGGCCGGCCAGATGACGTTCGGCCTCGGCCATGCTCTCGACGTGGTGCAGTTCGGTCGTGTGGGCGCCGTGCTCGTTGAACATCTCACGGATCAACCGTGCGTCGCCGGGATTGTCCTCGACGATCAGCAGGGCCGCGATCGCGCCGCTCATGTCGGTGGACGCAGAGGCAGCCGGGCGTTGATCAGCCAGAAGTCGTTGATGCTTCGGACCAGGCTGTCGAACGCGTCGAGTTGCACCGGTTTGGTCAGGTAGCAGTTCGCTCTCAGCTGATAGCTCTTCACGATGTCGGCTTCCGCTTCCGACGTGGTCAGGATGATTGTCGGAATGGTCCGCAGGTCGTCGTCCTTCTTGATGTGCGCGAGGACCTCGCGACCATCCATTCGCGGCAGGTTCAGGTCGAGCAGGATCAGGTCGGGACGCGGCGAGGCGTCGTGTTCGCCGCGGTGATGGAGGAAGTCGAGCGCCTCCATGCCGTCGAACGCGACATGCAGCACGACGCTGAGATTGGCTTCGCGAAACGCCTCCTGCGTCAGCCGAACGTCACCGGGACTGTCTTCGACGAGCAGGACCTGCAGGGGAAGGCCTTGTACGGCGGTGGCAAGCATCTTTCTTAGTCGCTTTCATCCGGCGCGCGAACGCGATCGGCAATTGGACCGCACCGGCTCGTCGAACCGCCGTCCGTCAGGGACGCTCGCGGTCGGCGTAGAGCCCGAACATGAAGGTGGAGCCGCGCCCAGGCTCGGATTCGACCGTTAGGGTGCCGCCGTGCCGTTCGACGATCCGCTTGCAGAGCGCAAGGCCGATCCCGGTCCCTTCGAACTCTTCGCGCTTGTGCAGCCGCTGGAACATCCCGAAGATCCGCTCGAAGTATTGCGCCTCGATCCCGAGCCCGTTGTCGTGCACCGAGAACAGCCATCGATGCGTCCCATCCGGCCTGGCCTCGATGCGGACAACCGGCTTCTCGTCGCGGCGATACTTGACCGCATTGCCGACGAGGTTCTGGAACAGCTGGACCAGTTGCGTCTCGTCGGCGAAGACCATCGGCAGGTCGTCGTGCACGATCGTCGCGCCGCTTTCCTCGATCGCCCCACGCAGGTTCCTGAGCGCGTGCACCATCGCGTCGTCGCTCGAGATCAGCGTGAGCTCCTTCCCCATCGAGCCGACACGCGAGAACGAGAGCAGATCGCGGATCAACCGTTGCATCCGTTCCGCGCCATCGACCGCGAACGCGATGAACTCGTCGGCGTCCGCATCGAGCTTGCCCTTGTAGCGCCGCGAGAGGAGCTGGGTATAGCTCGAGACCATCCGCAGCGGCTCCTGCAGATCGTGCGATGCCACGTACGCGAACTGCTCGAGCTCTTCGTTCGAGCGCTTCAATTCGCCGACCTTCGTCTGCAGGACCACCTCCGCCTCCTTGCGCGCGGTGATGTCGCGGATCGCCGCCGTCACCAGCGTCCCGTGCGCGCTGCGCAGCGGGCTCAGCATGATCTCGATCGGAAATTCGGAGCCGTCCTCGCGCCGCCCGGACAGCTCGATGCCGGTGCCGATCTCCTGCGAGAGCGCCGCCTCGGTGGTGCGCAGCGCGTCGGCGGCCAGTCGTTCCGCGAAGCCGTGGGGAATGATGTTCGTGACCTGCTGGCCGAGCAGTTCGTCGCGGTGATAGCCGAACTGCTTCTCGGCCTGGGCGTTGACGAGGACGATCGCGCCCTGCTGATCGACCACGACCATCGCATCGGGGGCCGCTTCCAGAAGCCCGCGATACCGGGCCTCCATCTGCAAGAGACGCTCGTCGGCCGCCCGGCGCACGCTGATGTCGCGGATGGCGGCCGTGATCAATATCCCGTCGGCGCTGTCGAGCGGGCTCAGCATGATCTCGATCGGAAAGTGACTGCCGTCCTTCCGAAGTGCCGACAGTTCGATGCCGGTGCCGATCTGCTGGGCGAGCGCCTCGGCCGTGGAGCGCGTCCCGTCGGCGATCAGGCGTTCCGCGAAGCCGACCGGAATGATGTTGGTGACCTGCTGGCCGAGCAGTTCGTCGCGACGGTAGCCGAACTGCTTCTCCGCCTGAACGTTGAGCAGGACGATCGCCCCGTGCTGGTCGACGACGACCATCGCGTCGGGCGCTGCTTCGAGAAGACCGCGATACCGGCCTTCCATCTGCAGAAGCTCCATCGCCCCATCCACCGCATGGAGGTCGTGGATCGGCTCTGTCTCGCGCAGCATGGCGGCGCTCACCGCGCGATGCCCGGTTCGAATCCGCGGTCGCTCGCGTCGGATGGCGACGAGGCCGTGGTCGATCGAACACGATGCGTTTGATGCATCCACCCACTCCGGTGAACGGCCAGCTGACCGCGGCCCCCGGTCGCGTCGACCGGTTACTCGATCGCCCGCGCGCCGCGCCGAAACGGCCGTTGTCTCGCATCAGGGTCGGCCGGCGGTGCCGGCCATCGATTGCGACTTGCGAAGACGCGACACGGCGCCACGACGACCGGCGGGTCCGGGCAGACCTTGTTTCGACCAGCGCTTGACCAACTGGCGGAGGATAGGCTAGTCGCACCGTCCGGTCAAAGATTTTTGCTTTTAAATCAAAGATTTCGCCATCATGCGCACGGCTATCGGTTCGTCCTATGGGCCACCGATGGAAAGGTCCTAGCACGCGCTAGTGCTGCGCCCGATCATCAGCCGAACAAGCCGGCGAGGGACAACAACAGCAACAGCAGCGTCCACAGCAGCATCGATCGCCACACCAGGCCGACGGCACTGCGCAGCGCCGCGGGTCCGGCGTCGACTCCCGGCATGGCATCGGCTGCGGGATCGTCAGCGACGCCCATCGCGTCGACCGCCTGCGACGTGGCAAGCGCGGAGCCGCTCCGCGCCGGCGATCCGAGACGGACGCCGAGCGCACCGGTCCCGGCCGCGAGAAGGATCGCGCGCGAAGGATCCGCCCCGCGATCCAGGTGGTTGCGCCAGCAGAACACCGCGTCCTCGAAGTTGCCGACGATCGCGAAGCCGATCGCGGTCAGGCGAACGGGAATCCAGTCGATCCAGTGGAAGGCGCGTGCCGCGAACAGGCCGAACGGTTCGAGCGGCCGATTGCGCGCCCGCATGTTCCAGCGGCGCGACAGGTAGTCGGCGAGTCGATACAGCACCGCGCCGGACGGTCCGGGCAGCAGCACGAACCAGAAGAACACGCCGAACACGTGACGATGCGAGGCCACCAGCGCCTCCTCGATCGCGAGACGGCAGACGTCCGACATCCCGAGGTCGGCCGCGGAGAACGTCGAGTCCGACTCGCGCTTCCATTCGGTCAGCAGGGCTCGCGCGCGGTCGAGGTCGTTGTCGGCGAGGGCGAGCTGGATGTCGGTGTAGTAGTGGCTGAACTGCCGGAAACCGAGCGTGAGGTAGAGCACCAGCGCGTTCCAGGCGAGGCCGAGGAACGGATGGACGCGTAGCAGCAGGAAGTAGACCAGCCATGCGAGAACCGTCAACGGTGCGACCAGCAGGAACCAGGCGAGCACGCCCTGCTGCTTCTCGCCGGCGTTGAAGTTGCGCTCGAGGGCCTCGGCGGTGCCGCGCACCGCGTCGTACGCGACGTTCCGCGAGTGCAGGGGTCGCACCTGCTCGATCAGGAGGGCGATGATCAACGAGAGGAAACCCATGCGGCGATCCTGTCGGCGATGCGGGTGGGCGGTGCGGTCGTGGTGGCGGCGTGCGGCGCCCCGTGGACCGGGTCGCAGCGTCGCGTGCGACCGTGCGTCGCGACCATCGGCGGGGCGCGGGGGGCGGGGGGGGCGATTGTATCGTCCCGACCCGGCGACCCGCCCGGATGCGGCAGACTCCGCCCATGGACCAACACCACCTCGCCCCCCTGCTCGAGCCGCAGTCGATCGTCGTCTTCGCAGCGGAAGGCGAAGCCGGTCCCGGGACGGACGCGAAGCGGACGCCGCTCGCGGCGACGCTGTCCGCTGCGCTACGCGCGCAACGGTTCGACGGCACGCTTGCCTTCGTCGACGTCGACACGCGCGGCACGCTGGCCGAGCTCGCGAGCTCGCGGTCGGACCTCGCGATCATCGCGTTGCCGCCCGACGAGATCGCCGAGGCGCTGCAAGTCGCGGCGCGCATCGCGTGCCGTGCGGCGCTGATCCTCTCGAGCGGCATCGACGCGCAGACCGCGGGCGCGCTGGCCGCCACCGCACGACGCGCGAACGTCCGCCTGCTCGGCCCGAACTCGCTCGGCTTCCAGCGGCCGTCGATCGGCCTCAATGCCGGTGCGATCGGACCGCTCGCGGCGAGCGGCTCGCTCGCGCTCGTCTCGCAGTCGGGTGCGCTGACCGCGGCGATGCTCGACTGGGCGAGCCGGAACGGGGTCGGCTTCTCGAGCGTCGTCGCCCTCGGCCGCAATGCCGCGGTGGATGCGGCGCAGGTGCTCGACTTCCTCGCGCAGGACGCGAAGACGCAGAGCATCGTCGTCTATCTCGAAGGCATCGACGACGCGAGAGGCTTCATGAGCGCACTGCGTTCGGCCGCCAACGCGAAGCCGGTCGTGGTGCTGAAGGCCGGCCGGAAGTCGGCCGGCAACCAGGCGGCGCTGACGCACAGCGGCGCGATCGTCGGCAACGACGACGCCTTCGATGCGGCGTTGCGCCGTGCCGGCGCGGTGCGGGTTCGTTCGTTCGTCGAGCTGTTCTCGGCCGCGAAGTGCCTCGCGTCACGGTATCGACCGACCGGCGACCGGCTCGCGATCGTCACGAACGGCGGCGGGCCCGGCGTCCTCGCGGCCGACTGGATCGCCGAGATCGGCCTCGACCTCGGGACGCTCTCGCCGGAATCGGTGACCGCGTTGCGGGACCGGCTGCCGCCGCTGGCCTCGCTCGCGGACCTGATCGACCTGTCCGAGGACGCGACCCCGGACCACTTCCGCGCAGCGATCCAGGTCGCCGGCGACGATCGCGCGATCGACGGCATCCTCGTGGTCTGTTCGCCGAAGGTCGGGCTCGATGCCGAGGCGGTGGCCCGCGCGGTGGTCGAGGTCCGCACGCCGCGCGGCAAGCCGCTGCTGTCGTGCTGGATGGGCGACGCGTCGGTCGCGTCGGGCCGCGCCGTGCTCGACGCGGCGGCGATCCCGAGCTTCCGCACGCCCGAAGCGGCGGTCGGGGCGTTCGGCAACATCGCCACCTTCCACCGCAACCAGAAACTGTTGCAGCAGACCCCGCCGCCGCTGTCGGCGCTCGCGAAGCCCGACGTCGAGAGCGCGCGCCTCGTGATCGAAAGCGTGCTCGCCGAGCGCCGCAGCGTCCTCACCGAGACCGAGTCGAAGGCGTTGCTGTCGGCGTTCCGCATCCCGATCACCGAGACGATCCTCGCGCGGAACGCGAACGAGGCGATGCTGGTCGCGACGCAGCTCGGCTTTCCGGTCGCGCTCAAGATCGACTCGCCCGACATCAGCCACAAATCGGACGTCCTCGGCGTCGCGCTCAACGTGATGAGCGCGGTCGGCGCGCGCGACACCTACCTCGACCTCGTCGAACGCGTCCATCGCCAGCAGCCGCAGGCGCGGATCGACGGCGTGACGGTGCAGAAGATGGCGCGGTCCGCCCGCGGGCGCGAGATCTTCGTCGGCTTGACGACCGAAGCGCCGTTCGGCCCGATGATCGTGTTCGGCGCCGGCGGCACGATGGTCGAGCTGCTCGACGATCGCGCGATGGAGCTGCCGCCGCTGAACCAGTTCCTCGCACGACGGCTGATCGAGCGGTCGCGGGTCGCCGAGACGCTCGGCGCCTGGCGCGGCGCGCCGCCGGTCAACCTCGAGGCGCTCGAACACGTCCTGCTGCGCGTCTCGGAGATGAGCTGCGAGCTGCCGCAGCTCCGCGAGATGGACATCAATCCGATCATCGTCGATGCCGCGGGCGCGATCGCGGTCGACGCGCGCATCGTCGTCGACGGCGCGCCGCGCGCCGACGGCACGCGGGCGCATGCGTACGACCACCTGGCAATCCTGCCGTATCCGAGCCAGTACGAACGGCGCTGGCCGATGCAGGGCGGCGGCGAGTACACGGTGCGCCCGGTGCATCCCGACGACGGGCAGCTGCTGCAGGCGCTCGTGCAGCGGCAATCGGCCGAGAGCCGCTACTTCCGCTTCGCATCGGCGATGCACGAGCTGCCGCCGAGCATGCTGGCGCGCTTCACGCTGATCGACTACGACCGCGAGATGGCGGTGGTGGCGGTGCTCGCGGACCGGACCGCGGCGCCCGATGGCGAGACGGCGGCGACCGACCGCGTCATCGGTGTCGGCCGCTACATCACGCAGCCGGACCGGACGAGTTGCGAATTCGGGCTGCTGGTCGACGACGCGTACATCGGCCGCGGCATCGGCGCACGCTTGATGGAGACGTTGATGCAGGCGGCGCGCGAGAAGGGACTCGCGGAGATGATCGGCCTCGTCCTCGCGAACAACCAGCGGATGCTGCAGTTCACGAAGCGGCTCGGCTTCAC